>JAADDW010000047.1 GCA_013153715.1 Campylobacterota bacterium
GCGGACAGGGCGGGATTCGAACCCGCGGTGCCCGTAATGGACACGCCTCCTTAGCAGGGAGGTGGTTTCAGCCAGCTCACCCACCTGTCCTGAGAGCGATGGAAATTATAGGAAAATTTCAGAGCTTTGTCAAGATCTCCTCCACAACCCTCCTCGGTTCCGGGGCTCTGTAGACCGGTCTCCCCACAACAATAAAATCGACTCCCTCCCTCCTTGCCCTCTCCACATCGGCGACCCTCCTCTGATCCTCCATCTCTTCTCCGAAGGGGCGGATACCTGGGGCGAGGGTCAAGAAGTTGGGGGTTGTCTTCTCCTTAATTTTACGGCTCTCGAAGACGCTGGAGACAACTCCGTCAAGACCTGCCTCAAAGGCGGCACGGGCAAACTCCTCCGCTCTCCTCTCAATGGGAGCTCCATAGATCGCCTCAAACTCTCTATCTGTAAAGGAGGTGAGGGCTGTAACTGCAAGGACGAGGGGGCGCCTCTCCCTTGACTGGAGACGCTCCATGACAGCTCTCATCCCCCGCTCCCCAGCACTCCCGTGGACATTGAACATATCGATTCCCATTTGGGCTATCTCTTCAGCCGCATCTGCCATAGTATTGGGAATGTCGTAGAGTTTCAGGTCCAGAAAGATACGGAAGTCCATGGCCTGGAGCTCTCGGATAAAACTCTTTCCATCCCGAATGAATGTCCGGAGACCCACCTTGAGCCAGAGATCCAGACCCTCCAACTGGCGAGCGAGGGCGAGATTCTCCCGACGGGAAGGGAGATCGAGGGCGACACAGAGTTCCATGGGAGTCCTTTTGGGTATAATTTGCAAAATTATACAGAAAAAGGGAGAGATGAGAGAGGATCTGAACGCTCTGCTCAATGATAAGAAACGACTGCTGACCGAGATCTACTTTGACCTCCAGAAGATATTTGAGGAGAAGTATGGGCCCGACACCGTTATTTTCATGGAGGTAGGCTCCTTTTTTGAGGTCTATGAGGTCAACAATGAGGAGATGAAGATTGGAAAGGCCAAGGAGGTGGCGGAGCTCCTCAATATCCAACTGACCCGAAAGAATAAGACCATATTGGAGAACTCCATAACCAATCCCCTCATGGCGGGGGTTCCAGTCATCTCCTTCGAGCGGTATCTCTCCCGCCTCGTCCAGAGCAAAAAGTACACAGTTGTCATCGTCCGTCAGCAGGGAACACCTCCTAAGATCAAGAGATATATCGCCAACATCATCTCCCCCGGGACAAACTTTGAATACCATGTAGAGCCTACAGAGAATTTTCTGGTCTCCATCATCATAGGTGAAAATAGGGGTATCTACTACGCTGGGTATGCCGGAATTGATGTCACAACAGGAAAATCCCTGGTCAACGAGATCCACTCCAACAGGGAAGACAAGAGTTACGCCCTCGACGAACTCTTCAACGCTTTGACTGCCTACAACACCAGCGAGGTTATTGTCACCTACGATGGAGAGCTGGACAGGGAGTTCATAGAGAACTATCTGGAGCTTTCAAGATACTCCCTCCACCACAATATCACTCGGCTCAAGATAGCCTATCAGAACGAGCTCTTTGGACGGATATACCAGATCAACTCAATCCTCTCTCCCATAGAGTATCTAGACCTGGAGCGGTACCCCTTTGCCAGCGAGGCCCTCGCCATTCTCTTGGACTTCGCCATAGAACATGACCCGGCCATCGTGGAGAAGCTCCAGAGACCCTCATTTCTTGGGAGCCGCCGTTACATGTATTTGGGGAATAACCCTCTGGAGCAACTCGATATTATCAGCAGAGATCCCGATACCATGACCCTCCTCAAACTGATAGACCACACCTCAACCCCCATCGGAAAGAGGCTCCTCAGAGAGAGGCTCCTGGGACCCATTGTAGACCAGCAGGAGCTGGAGAGGAGGTACGACCTCATCGACCGCTTCCTCCCCAACTACAGCCATTTTGAGGGACTCCTAAAGGAGATCTACGACATCGAGAGAATCCTCAGGAGGATCAAGGTAAAGAAGCTCCACCCCTTCGAGATCACCTATCTCTACAGCTCCCTCCTTGCCGTAGAACAGATTCTGAAGGAGGTAGATCTGGAAGGGGTCCAGAAGGAGGAGGTCGAGGAGGTTCGGCGCCGTCTGGAAAATATCTTCAACCTGGAGGAGTGCAGTAAATATCGGATAGATCAGATCGACAGCAACATTTTGAGACCGGGGATCAATCCTGCTGTAGATCAGATTGAAGGTGAGATAGGAGACCTCTATAAGAAATTGGAGGAGATCCGAAACCATGTGGCCTCCTTCCTGGAGAGCAACGATCAGGTGACAATCAGCTACCTTGAGACCGAAGGGTTCTATATCACCCTGACCCGAAACCGCTTCAACCAGATTCAGGAGAAGCTCCTGGAGAGTTTCGTCACAATCGATGGGGAGCACCACTTTCTCAAGGATTTCCGCTTTAAGAAGCTGAAGAATAGTGTCAAGATGAGCTCCAAACTGATAGAGGAGATCTCCGACCGCTATATCGCCCTCCATACCAAACTGATCTATATGGTCAAAGAGAGTTTTCTCCAACTCATCGGGGAGCTGGAGAGGGAGTACAGCCTCCTCCTGGAAAAGGTGATAGCCTTCATTGGGGAGATCGATTTTGCCGTCTCCGGAGCCAAAATGGCCACACTCTACAACTACAGCCGACCCCAGATCCGCCAGGAGTCCTCCCTGGAATTCATAGCCCTCCGCCACCCCCTCATCGAGGCCCGAGAGGAGAACGGCATCTATGTCCCCAACGACCTCTTTTTCGGTAAGAGGGAGTTGACAGAACACGACCATATCACTCTGGCAGGTTCCCAAGAGCCACGGGGCGCCCTCCTCTACGGCATCAACTCCAGCGGAAAGAGCTCTCTCATGAAGAGTGTCGGGATCGCCATCATCATGGCCCAAGCGGGGCTCTTTGTCCCCGCTACAGCCATGCGTTTCAGTCTAGTTGACAAACTCTTCAGCAGAATTGTCTCCAAAGACAATCTCTACAAGGGGCTCTCTACCTTCGCCGTGGAGATGCTGGAATTGAAGAATATCTTCAACAGAGCCACAGAGAGATCCCTCGTCCTCGGTGACGAGATCAGCCACGGGACAGAGACCCAATCTGCCCTGGCCATTGTGGGGGCGGCCATAGTCAAACTCTCCAAAATAGGTTCCCTCTTCATCTTTGCCACCCATCTCCACGAGCTGGTCAACATCAAAGAGGTCAAAGAGTTGGAGAATCTGGTCTTCCTCCACCTAGGGGTCCGATACGACGAAGAGAGCGACCGTCTCATCTACAATCGGAAGCTGGAACTGGGTAGTGGGGAGAGTCTCTACGGATTGGAGTTTGCCCGGGCGCTCCATATGGACAGAGAGTTTCTGACCATGGCGGAGAAGATCAGAAAGGAGCTGACCAAGGAGCAGACAGAGGTAGAGCTCCTGAAGCAGAAGAGGAGGAGCCGTTACAACAGGGCCCTCTATCTGACAAAGTGTGCCATCTGCAACGCTCCCGTCGAAGAGGTTCACCATATAGCTCCCAGGAGCAAGGCGGAGAAAGGGTTTGTGGGACATATCAAGAGCAACCACCGCTACAACCTCATCCCCCTCTGTTCCAAACACCACCGAATGGTCCACGAGGGGAGACTAATTATTAATGGATTTGTCATGAGCGAAGAGGGGCTCAAATTACACTATATGGAGGTGGAAGATGCTACAAAGGGCAGTTGAACTCTTTGAAGAGGAGAGATATGGGGAGGCCTACCCCCTTTTCCTCCAACTGGCCCGTCAGGGTGACTCCGAGGCAATGTACTACCTCGGCCTCATGTACTCCGAAGGATGGGGGGTTGACAAGGATCTCAACGAGGCCATCCAGTGGTGGAAGAGGGCCGATCGAAGGGGGAGCCTGGATGCCAAATATATGCTCCAGACCATCTGTGCAACCTCAAGCGTCTTCTCAAGGGAGTAAAATGTATACCTTCACAGTTATCACAATCACCGTCCTCCTTGCCATTCTCGCCTACTATCTCTATCTAAAGCAGAAGGGGGAAAAGCTCACACAGATCGACCAAGGTATCTGTCCCGAATGTGGAGAGAAGGGGATTGAGATTAAGAGGGTCAAGGGGGGAGGGTGCAGTGGGACCGCCAACATGATCTACCACTGCGAGCGGTGTGGCTATGAGGAGGAGTTCAATATCGAGGCGGGAGGGAGTTGTGGCAGTGGTTGCAGACTCTGACCCTATCCCATGGGGTAGCAGTACTTCCTTTGGAGTTTGGCGATCCTCTTCATAATCTCCCGATCAAGTTTCAGATCGGCAGAATCGAGGGAAGGGGGGAGTTGGTCTAACTTCCTAGCTCCAACGATGGTGGAGGCGACAAAATCGAACTCTTTGGAGTAGGCGACCGCCAGGGTAACGGGATCGATGCCAACCTCTCGGGCCAGCTCCAGGAACTCCTCCGTCATCTTCAGGGTCTTCTCATTGTAGAACCGTTTGGCATGTTCTCGGACCCGCTTGTTGGGATGGGTGCGGTAGAGGGTAAAACGGGCATCTTGGGGGGCGGGGGAGCGATTGTATTTCCCACTCAGAATCCCTCCTCCCAGAGGCGAGTAGGGGAGGAGGGAGATCCTCTCTCGACGGCAGACCTCCTCCAACTCGTCGAAAAAACGGGGGTTGAGGAGGGAGAAGTTGTTCTGGATCGACTCAAATCGGGCCATTCCCCGATATTGGGCCACCATCGTCGCCTGGGTCAATCCGTAGGCTGTATCATTGGATGTCCCAATATAGCGGACCTTTCCCTCCCGAACAAGTTCATCGAAGGCCTCAAGGGTCTCCTCTATCGGAACGACTCTATCGGGCCAGTGCATCTGGTAGAGATCGATATAGTCGGTCTTGAGGCGCTTCAGACTCCCCTCTACCGCCCGCTTAATATGGAAACGGTCCATGGCTGTCAATCCGTAGCGGATCGGAGGGACAAACCAACCGCTCGCCCCCCCTGCCACCTTGGTAGCCAGGATAACACTCTCCCGAGGTTTGGTGGAGAGCCACTCTCCAACAATCTCCTCACTCACTCCCGCCCAGGAGCTATCGGGGGGGACAGGGTAGAGCTCGGCCGTATCGATGAAATTGACCCCCCTCTCGTAGGCCAGATCGAGGATGCGGAAGGCCTCCTCCTTGGATGTCATGGAGCCAAAGGTCATCGTTCCGAGGCCGATAACACTGACCCGTAGTCCACTCCTCCCGATATAACGGAACTCCATACTACCCTCCTTTCTTTCCAGAACCCTTTGCTCCTCCCTTTCTATTCCCCTGGGCTCCTGAGACCTTTCTCCCTCCTTCTCCCGCCAGCCGCTTCTTCATATCTATCAGAAACTCCTCTCCCTTCCACTTGAGATAGATGAGGTACTCTCTCCCTCTCCCTCCCTTCCCTTTGGGAGGTTGAGGAAGGGCCTTCTCTCCTGGAAGGAGCTCCCTCTCCATCCTCCTCCCCCCCTGGGCTCCTCTCTCTACGATAATGAACTTCTCCACTCCGTTGACGAGGGGATCTGCAAAGATATACTTAATCTCTCCCAGAGGGACAGGAAAACCGATGGGACGGGCAGATTCCAATCGGACAAGGGTTGCGTTCCGTTCATGGACAAAGTAGGCTACATAGGGTTTTGGAACCTGGTGGAGGGAGTTGGTCGTCTTCAGCTGGAGGATCGTAAAATTCCTATTGCCGAGGGGGACCACCTTGACAGAGCTGGCCTCCATGAGATCTCGAAAGAGGAGTTCATAGACCTTTCTCCTCTCCTCCAGCTGGAGACCCTTCCGGGCAAGAACTCCATTGGCCCTCTCCTGATTGGAGAGGGCCCTGTAGAGAAAGAGGACGACAATGGTCGTGAGAGCTATGGAGACCATGAGCTCTATGAGAGTGAAACCCCGTCTATTCATTGAGCTCCAATAGATAGATGAACCCCCCTCCCTTCTTATCGCTGTGGATTGTGAGCTTCACAAAGGAGACTGCAATGGGGTTCTCGGGGGCCATCTCCTCGTCAAGGTCCCCTTCCCCTCCCTCCAGGGTCTGATTGAAATCGTCCAACATCGGCATCTTCACCTTGACCTCCCTCTCCTGGTAGGTGAACTTCTCCTTGAGAATCTGACGGAGGTCATCGTCTAGGACATTGATTTTCAGAAAATCTTCCAATCCTTTAGTGAGGTGGTTGTAGTCCGGATCTCTATGGAGGGCTATGATAGTCAGATAGTCGTTGACCCGCTCCTTCTTCTCTATCTTCTCCATGAAGGAGAGGGTATCCCCCCCATTTTTGAGAAGGGCGACTCCGAGGAGGGCGAGGATGACAACGGCAGTAATAACCTCAATCAGTGTAAATCCTCTCTTCATGGGGGGATTATATCAAAGAAAGGTTATAGAGGCCCCGGCTGGGGCCCCTCCTAATCGAGGTTCGGTTGGGGAGTGGTGGCTGTTTCGACTGGGAGGATGGGGTACTCTATCCGGGGCTTCTCCCCTGTGAGAGTTCCCAGAAACTTCACAATCTTCTCGATCTCCTCCGGAGTCAACTTCTGACCCAGCTGGGTCTCTCCCATAATGGCGACGGCTTCCCCAATATCGTAGGTCGCTCCATTGTGGAAATAGGGAGCCGTTTCGAGAATATTCCTCAGAGTCGGAACTTTGACCAGCCCCTCTCTATTCCCCTTGAAATCTCCAACACTCTCATACTTGTACTTCCCAAAGAGGGGAAACTTCTGCATCGATCCTCCCCCTATTCCGACTCCGTTGTGGCAACTGGCGCACCCTTTCTCAATGAAAATCTTCAATCCCTCCTGCTCCTCAGCTGTCAGTGCCCCTCTATCCCCCTGGAGGAAGCTGTCAAAGCGGCTGGGAGTCACAAGGGTCCGCTCAAAGGCCCCTATCGCCTTCCCGATGGTCTCAATGGTGATCTTCTCATTGGGGAACTCCCGAGAGAAGGCCTCCCTATACTCTGGAATAGACTCTACCACCTTAACGGCCCCTTCGGCCTCCATGGCCATCTCTGGGGGAGCTTGGATGGGACCTGTCGCCTGCTCCTCTAGATCCTTCGCCCTCCCATCCCAGAACTGGCTCCTATTGAAGACGGCATTATAGACTGTCGGGGAGTTGAGATGGTGGGGATTGGGGCGCCATTTGTGCCCTGTGGCGACAGGGACATTGTCATCTCCTCCCAGGGCGAGATTGTGGCAGGTGTTACAGCTGATGAGACCGCTCTTGGAGAGGCGGGGATCGAAATAGAGCTTCTTCCCCAACTCTATCTTTCCCGGAGTCAAGGGGTTATCGGGATTGTCTATCAGTTTGTAGAGCTCCCCAATCTCCCTGGGGATCGGCTCCAATCCCGCCTCCTTGGCCTTCTCAATGAGTCCCCCAGAGGCACCTACAGCGATAAGGGCCACTGCTCCAACCAATCCAACTCTCATCTTACCTCCTTTTCTATTCTCTTTTCCAGGTGAATTGTAGCATATGAAAATTAAATATTAGTTAACAATCTTTATCCAAACTGATAAATTGATTTTTTCCCTGAATCTAACTATAATACCTCTTTAATCTTCACCACAACGAAAGGGGGTGATTCCGTTGCCCGGAATCCTCGTTAGACCGGACCAATCATTTGAGGAGGCCTACCGTCTCTTCAAGAAACAGGTGGATCGGAACCTCATCGTTACCGAAGCGAGGGCGAGAAGGTTCTATGAGAAGCCTAGCGAGAGGCGGAAGAAGGAGAGGATAGCCGCTCGGAAGAAGATGCTCAAGCGGCTCTATATGCTCCGCCGTTACGAAGCACGGCTCTAGCCTTGGCTCTCTGCCAAGGCTTTCCTTCTCTATTTTCTACCTCCTTCTTCTATTCCTCGAACTTATTCACTCTATTTATCTAATTTATTTAATTGTTTAGTTTAACTTATTTATATCAATAAAAAATAAGTTAAATTGATTTAAAATAAAATTTAGTTAGAAATACTTCAGTTTTTCTATATGAAACTAGATTTAAAGGAGAAGTGATGGGTAGAATATATTTACTACTTCCTCTATTTTCTCTCATTCTCACTGGCTGTTTTGCTCCAACCTCCTCATCGGAAAATTCTTGGAATAAGAACCTTGCCAACAGAAATATCATCGCCCAATCTTTGACCAGGAGTCTTAGCAACTTTACTTCAAATCTTATCACTAGAATTGCACAGGGAGGAAAGAGTAATGAGGAGAATCTAACTGCTGTCCGCATCTATTCTGCAGATGACTACCGAAGATTGTACGAGGAGACTCTCCAAGAGAAAGAGAAAAAGAGGGAGAAAGAAGAAAAGAAAAAAGAGGTTGACCTCCTATGGTGTTACAAGGCAGGATCTCTAGGTTACTATGTTCAATCCTATCCAGACAGTATCCAGCACTTTGACGAGGCAGAAAGCTTCATTAAGAAGTATGATGAGGAAATTTTAGCAGGGAAATTTTTTGCCAGTATAGGATCCCTTCTGACGAATGATACCTTTTTGGCATACCGCCCACGGATTTATGAGAAGATCATGGTGAACACTTGGAAGGGGAT
>JAADDW010000048.1 GCA_013153715.1 Campylobacterota bacterium
CCTGAGTATCTTCTCAAACTCCTGCTGGAGATCGATAATATTCTCCCTCTCCTCCAAATAGACAAAATCGTAGATACCATAGGCTATCCACCTCTCCCTCCCCCTCCTCTGGAAACTCTATTCCGCTGATTTTCTCATGGATCAGCTTCCGGAAGAGCCCCTTATAGGGAACCTTCTGGCTACTCCCTTCATCTTTGAGGACCCTAAAGCGATCTTTCCAGAGGATGTTGAACATATCGGTAACCACTTTGGGGATCACAATCTCCTCCTCCTTGCCCACCCCTCTATAGGCTCCAGGGAAATCATCTAGATGTTTGATAGGAATACTCTTCTCAATCTTACTCTCTAGGATGTGCTCATAGAGTTGGGAGAGGAAATTCTTGACAGCACTGTAGGTGGGATAGTAATTGGGGTAGTCATAGCGGAAGATCTCATCGAAACCTCCCCGCCCCTTCCCTTCCTCCAGAGGCATAATGAGATTGACTATCTTCTTCATCTCTTGGAAGTACTCCTTCCCCTCCTCGTCCCGTTCACAGACCCCGTCCCGTTCACCGATGGCCAGGAGAATATGGAGTCTCAAGAGGCTATACTCCCTCTTGGCCGAGAAGAACCAGTCATTGGGTCTGAAAGAGTACCCCTCTACCGTATGGGTCACCTTCCCGCCATTCTCCTCCCTCTTGTAGATCACTTCGAGGAAGTCCCGGGCCACTCCCTCGGCCAGAAGGTTGTGGAAGAGGGTATAGACATAGGATTTCCCATGGATCTTATAGGCAACAATATCGGAGAAGATCTCGATGGAGAGTTCGTCCACAATCCACTCATATCCTAGAATATCCCCTATCTCCCGGACCAAATTGTTGGACCTATCCTCAAAGAAGTGGAGGAGCTCCTTCCGAAACTTCTCATAGGCCCTCCTGTACCTGAACTCCTTCTCCAGCTTCTTCTTTTTGATGGGGAGGGAGACCACTTCATGGGTGATGGCCGGAATGAGGAGGGGAAGCTCGTAGTACCAGTAGGGGAGCTCTATGTAGTCGCTGAGATGGGTATAGGTGTAGTTGGTCCTCTTGATGTCCCTATTTCTCAATATCTTGTAACGAAATTCGCTATTGTAACTCCAGCCGAGGACGATGCTGTTCTCTCCCCCTTCTCCCCCATAGATTTCACAGTTGAGGTACTGGAAGAAGTTGTCGAGAAACATCATGAGTTCATTGCTGGAAAAGCGGCGTCCAAAGAAGGTGGGATAGGGGAGATACTGGTTGAGCATCTCTCCGAAGAGCTGGTTCATCTTGGTATAGAGGGCCTCGATTGTGAGGAGCATCTCCTCAATTTCGATTTTGATGTAGTCGTAGAGGAGAATAAACTCCAATGTCACCTCCCCGTCAAGGACTCGGGCGCTGTTGAGGTTGACCAGATCGTCGATCCGTCTGTAGAGGACATCAATATCATGCTTGAGCTTCTCTATATTCTTCTTACTCGGTGTCCGCTTCTCCGGCTCGTAGCCGTGGAAGTAGTCGAGGATATTCCTGATAAATCGGAGCTCTTTGGCGATGATGAGGAGCTCCTCCTGCTCTATAAGTCTGAGACTCTTCCGTACAGTTTCCTCCCGGAGGGTGATCGCTCTCCGTTCCACTCTTTCCCCTTTCTAGTAGGGAGCTCTTCTGCTCCCACCCCTTGATAAATGTATCGACCCGAGACTCGTAGAGAACTGTAACGAAGATGGTCAGATAGACCACCATAAAGAGGGAGACAAAGATGTTGACAATGGTATTCCTCCCCTCCAGATCGATCTCCCCCTCGATCACAAATCTCTCAAAGTCGGAGGAGCTGTTGAGGACCATTCTCCTATCATACTTCTCATCGAAGATGGTGATGAGAAAATTCCGATCCAGGAAGAGGAGAATTTTCTGGCGGTAGTTGGGCCCCCGAAATTTGATACGGGACTCCCGGAAGAGCCTGTCCATGTACCAGAAGTAGTACTGGGGGTTGAGGAGGGTGTTAATATGGTAGAGCATCGAGATGTAGAGAACGATGAGGAAGAGGGTGACCAGAACCATCTTGACCACATTGCTATGGAACTCTAACTCCAGAGAATCCAGAATGAGGAGGGTAACTCCAAAGGCCACCCCGCTCACCATGATGGCGAAGAGGGGGAGGAGGAAGCGGAGATAGACCCGCTCAAACTGGTAGGCATACCAGAAGTAGATGAGTCTGATCAACCCCCGTTTTACCCGTCTGAAATTCTCCTCCCTCTGTCCCTCGGGAGAGATGAGGGTCGTAATGAGAAAATAGACATCGATCTCCTCCTCCCCCTCTCTCTCCCTCTTCCGGCGATAGGATTGGAGGGCCAGGGAGTAATCCCTCTGAGATGTGTAGATGTCATGGTGGAGAACCTGGAGGGTCTTGAATTTGAAGAAGCGGTGGAAGAGAAGCTCCAGTTTCTCATAGGCGACCACCAGGAGGAGGGAGGGAATGAGGAGGAGAATCAGGAGGTAAACCAGGAGGAGGGAGAGCTTCTCCAGGGGGAGGGGAAAGGAGAGGGAGAGGAGATCGATAGCCCCATTGATCAGTAGGAGAGCCAGAAGGAGGATGGGGAAGGGGAACTCTCGGGAGGAGAAGTTCTCCACCAACATTTTGACCACTAGGAGGAGGGCTCCCACTGTGAAGGATTTCAAGATGAGGGGAGGGAGATCGACCTCCCTCCCCTCCATCTCGGCAAAGGAGAGGAATACCACTATCTCAAAGAGGAGTGTGAGGCCCCAGAGGGCCAGAAGGGGAGAGGAGAGGGGTTCCCCCCTCTTCTCCAGGGGTTCCCGGAGCCACGATTCCTCATCGGAGAGCTCTATCTGGCTCTTCGCCAGCTTGGGGGAGCTCATCGGGGCATCTTGTAATCGTTGATGTCGAAGATATTGACGATCCGTTCATGCCCCCCGTCAAGCTGGTTCTGGAGGAGCTCCTTAATGGGTTTCCTAAACCCCCGAAGGTAGCCGTACCTGCTCTTGTGCTTCTGGAGAATTCTGTTTCCCTCCTCCTTGAGCTGTTCCCTCCTCTTGGATCCCATCTCTATCTCCTTGGTAGAGAGAGTTTTCCTCCTATCAATTATACTACATAGAGTCCCCTACACTCTCTCGAAAAACTCCCGATAGAGGGAGGAACTCTCCAGGAGCTCCTGGTGGGATCCTCGGGCGACTATTCTCCCCTTCTGGAGGAGGATAATCTCATCGGCAAAGGTGATTCCCGGAAGGTTGTGGGAGATGAGGAGGAGAATTCTCCCCTTGGCCAGGGAGCGGATAGTGTTGAGGATGGCGGCCTCACTCTTCCTGTCGAGGGCGCTGGTGGCCTCATCGAAAATGAGAATATGGGCATCTTTATAGATGGCCCGGGCAATGGCCAACCGCTGGCGCTGGCCACCGCTCAGATTGGCTCCAGCCTCCATGATCTCCGTATCGATCCCTTCCGGAAGTTGGGAGACAAACTCCCACGCCTCCGCCCTCTTGAGAGCTTCAATGACCCGCTCCCTGTCGTACTCCAAGCTCCCCGCCACATTCTGGGCAATTGTGGCCTGGAAGAGGTAGGTCCTCTGGGTCACAAGGGCGATCTGACTCCGGAGACTCTTGAGGTCGAACTCCCGAATATCGATTCCATCTATGGTAATTCTGCCGCCACTGGGTTCAAAAAATCTCAGGAGGAGGGCTATGAGGGAGCTCTTCCCACTTCCACTCCTACCGACGACAGCCGTTATCCGATCCCTCTGGAGACAGAGGTCTATGTTCCGGAGCGCCTCTTTGGAGCCGTATCGGAGGGAGACCCCCTCGAAACAGATCCTCTTCGGATCTTGGAGGAGACGATCCCCGCTAGTCACAGGCGAGCGAAGCTCAATAATCCCGAAGATCCGCTCTGCGGCGGCCAGGGCGTCCTGAATTTTGTTGTGGATGGAGGCGACCCTTTTGATGGGAGAGTAGAGCATGAAGAGGGCCGTCATAAAGGAGAAGAACTCCCCTGTTGTCATATTCCCCTCAAGGACTTGGCTCCCCCCCACATAGATAACCAGGGCGACAACAATGGCCCCGAGGACCTCCATGAAGGGGCTGACAAAGTTATTGATACGGATCTGCTTCATGGTGAGAGTGAAAAACTCCCTATTGTGGCGGCTGAAGCGGTCCAGCTCATCATCCTCCTTGGCCTCCGCCTTGATGAGCTCTATATTGTTGAATATCTCGCTCAGATGGGTCGTCAGGTCGGAGATCTTCTCTTGGGAGCGGTGGGAGGCCTTCTTCATCTGCTTGGCCAGTCGGGAGAGGGGGTAGAGGGAGAGGGGCATGATGAAGAGGAAGTAGAGGCTCAAGAGGGGGCTCTGGTAGATGACGACAAAGAGGAGGGCGACAATAGTGAGACTCTCCCTGAGGAGGTCGGGGATGAGGTTGGCCACAACGCTCTTGACCCTGTTAATATCGTTGGTGAGACGGCTGATCAGCTCCCCCGAAGGCTGGCTGACAAAGTAGCTGTAGGGCATGGCCAAAATGGAGTGGAGCATCTGCTCCCGAAGCCGTGTGATAATGTGGTGACCTATATACTCGGTGTAGTAAACCTGGACATACCTTCCGACCCCTTTGAGGAGATAGATGAAGATGACCATGGGGGGGAGGAGGGTGAGCATCTCGGCATCTCTGTTGATGAAGATCTCGTCGAGAATGGGTTTTACCAGATAGGCGGAGGCGCTGGTGCCCACGGCGGCGGCCACCATGCCGATAACGGCAAAGAGAAACTCCCTCTTGTAATCGAGAAAGTAGGGGAGGAATCTCCGAAAGATGGTCAAATCTTCTCCCAGACCGTCCCCTGGGGGGTGTCCATAATGGCGATACCCATCTCCTTGAGCTCCTCCCTAATCCTGTCGGCCACCTCAAAATTCCGTTCCCTCTTGGCCCGAGACCGCTCCTCAATGAGTGCCTCAATCCTGGCCCTGCTCTCCTCATCGACCCCGATCTGGAAGTAGCTATAGGGGTCTCTCCCTCCCACTCCCAGGAGCTGGGAGATAAACTCTATATTGGCCGCCAATTCCCTCTTCACTCCCCTCTCCTTGGGGTTCCGATCCAACATCTCATTTCCCCGTTTCACCATCTCATCCAGGACGGCAAGGGCCCTAGAGATGTTGAGGTCATCCTGGAGAGCACTGAGAACCTCATCCCTCAAGGTGGGATTGACCGAACTGGGCGAGACCCCATAGATCCTCTTCTTCAGGCGATAGAGTTTGTCCAATCTCTTCTTGGAGGCCACCAGATCCTCCTCGTTGAAATTGAGATCGGCCCTGTAGTGGGTAGAGAGCAGGTAGAAACGGAGGACCTCCCCATCATAAACCTTGAGGGCATCCTTCACAAAGAAGCTATTGCCGAGGCTCTTGCTCATCTTCTCCCCACTGATGGTGACGAAACCGTTGTGGAGCCAGTAGGAGGCCAGCTCCCTGGAGCAGGCAGACCTGGTCTGGGCCGCTTCATTCTCATGGTGGGGGAAGAGGAGGTCGGCCCCCCCTCCATGGATGTCGATCTGGTAGGGGCCCTCCTTGTAGGCGAGATATTTCTGTATCATGGCACTACACTCGATATGCCAGCCGGGGCGGCCCGGACCAAACGGGGAGTCGAAACAGATATCCCCCTCCCCTTTACACCCTTTCCAGAGGGCAAAATCTGCAGGGTTGCGCTTGAGGGGATCCGGTTCAATCCGGCTCAGACTCTCCTCATCACACCTATGGCTCAAGGAGCAGTAGGCCCGATCCTTGGAGGTATCGAAGTAAATATCCCCTTTCTCCGTCCTGTAGGCTATCCCCTCCTCCAATAACCTCTGGATCATGTGGAAGATGGCGTCGAGACTCTCTGTCGCCTTCGGTTCAATATGGGGCCGGAGAACGCCGAGGGCCTCCATATCTTCCAGATAGCGCCGAATATAGTGGGTCGTGATCTCCTCAAGGCTCCTCCCGCTCTCCTTGACCTTTTTGATGATCTTGTCATCTATGTCGGTAAAGTTCTTCATGAAGATCACCCTGTATCCCAAGGCCTCCAGAGTCCTCCTGAGGAGGTCGAAGACAATGGCACTCCTGGCGTGGCCCAGATGGGCGTCGTCATAGACGGTGGGGCCACAGACATAGATCCGGACCTCTCCCTCCTTGAGAGGGACAAAATCGACCATTCTCCTCTTGGAGCTATCAAATAGGCGCATCGATGAACCCTTTTATCATGAGAATTACAACCACCTCCAGAGCGAGAGCAGTGAGTAGATATATAGCAAATCTATCTTTTAAAAGAGCTAAAAACCTCTCCCAACCGAAGGAGGCCACCAGGAGGAGAAATTGAACCCCTCCGGCCAGAGAGGAGGCCAGAGCGAGACCGGCGGCCCCCAAGGGGACAATGAGGATGAGGGAGAGGAGAACATTGACGGTCAGGGAGATTGTGGCGATCCGGGCGGCCCGTTCCTGATTGTGTCGGGCGTAGAGCCAGAGGGAGAAAAGTTTCCCCACTCCGTAGAAGAGGAGGCCTAGGAGGTACATCTGGAGGACCAGGGCTGTCGCCTCTGTGTCGCTCCGCCCAAAACTCCCCCTCTCAAAGAGGAGCCAGACAATCTCTCGGGCCAGGAGAACTCCTCCCACAAAGGAGAGGGTGAGGAGGGTGGCCAGGAGCCAGAAACTCCGTCTAATCTCCCTGAGGGCCTCCTCCTCCCTTCCGCTGTTGAGGGCCTTGGCCACAGAGGGGAAGAGGGCGGTAGCCGTCGCAATGGCGAAGAGGGCCAGGGGGAGTTGGAAGACTCTGTTTCCGTAGTAGAGATAGCTGATGGAGCCTGCCGGAAGGAAGCTGGCCAGCCATGTATCGAGGAAGGCGCTCACCTGGGCTGTCGAATTCCCCCAGATGGCGGGAAAGAAGTTTTTGAAGAAGTGGCGGAGATCCCCCTGAACAACCTTCCACCGCCGGGGGAGGCGAATAAGGGCGGCTATGAGGGGAGCGAGGAGCCCCTTCTTGGAGGCGGCAACCAGATGGGCTAGAAGCTGGAGAACCCCTCCGACAATGACTCCAAGACCCATGGCCCAGACAATCTCCTCCCCCTCTCTCCCTTGGGAGAGGAGGAGGGCAGTTATGAGGGAGATGTTGAGGAGGGCTGTTGAAAAGGCGGTGGTGGCAAAGTGCTCCCTGTACTGGAGGAGGGCGGCTATGAAGGTGACGAGGAAGATGAGGTCCAGATAGTAGAAATTGAGGGCTACGAGGGGTGCGGCCCTCTCCACCAACTCTTGGGAAAAACCGAAAGCGATGAGCTTGGTGAAAAGGGGGGACCAGAGGGTGACGGCAAGGGAGAGGAGGAGGATCACTCCAAAGAGAATGAGGGCGACAGCTGTCCCGAAGAGAAACTTTTTCCTTGCCCGGGCAAAGGAGGGGAGGAAGCTCTGGACAAAGGCCCCCTCCCCGAAGATACGGCGGAAGAGGTTGGGGAGTTTGAAGGCGACAAAGAAGATGTCGCTATAGATATTGGCCCCCAGAATCTGGGCTGTCAGGAGGTCCCTGAAGAAACCGAGGATCCTCGACAGGAGAATTCCGACGCTGTTGGTGAATATCTTTCCGATCATAGGCGGATAATCTCACCCTCCCTGACGATATGGGCCTTCAGACCGAGCTCTCCCATAACGGCCTTCCGGAAGATCTCCTCCTTGTCCCGCTCTCCATGGACGATAAAGAGTTTCTGGACCCCTTCCGCTTCGGAGATCCACTGGATGAGCTCCCTCTGGTCGGCATGGGCCGAAAAGCCGTTAATCGTGGAGACCTGGGCCCGGACTACAACTCTCTCCCCATAGATTTCGATAGAGGAGGCCCCATCGACAATTTGGCGTCCCAGGGTCCCCTGGGCCTGATACCCTACGAAGATGAGGCTATTTTTGGGGTTCCAAATTCGGTGTTTCAGGTGGTGGAGAATTCTCCCTCCGGTACACATTCCGCTCCCCGCTATGATGACCACCTTCTCGGGAATGGAATTGATCCGCTTGGAGGCGGCTGTCGTTGTCGAAAAGCGGAGTTGGGGGAAGATGAAGGGATCCTCCCGCTCCCGACAGGGGGGAGAGAGATACTCCCTATATTTTCGATAGACCTTGGTCGCCCTCACTCCCATTGGAGAGTCTAGGAAGACCAAGGAATCTTCGGGAAGCTTCCCCTCTCTGCTCATCTGACCGAGGATGCAGAGGAGCTGTTGGGTCCTCTCGATGGCAAAGGAGGGAATGACCACACTCCCTCCCCGGGTCAGGGTCTCTGTGACAACCCTCCGAAACTCCTGGAGACTCTCCCGATAGGAGCGGTGGAGCCGATCTCCATAGGTACTCTCTACGAAGAGGTAGTCCGCCTTGGAGGGAGGGGCGGGAGGAGGGGTCAAAGGGACCTGGTGGTTCCCGAGGTCGCCGCTGAAGATTACCCTCTTCTTCCGCCTCCCCTCCCTATAATCGATCTGGAGAAAGGCAGATCCGATAATATGGCCCGCATCTCTGTAGGTTACTGTGATGGTGGGAGAGAGTCTGATCTCCCTGCCGTACCGAACCCTCCTCTTGGGG
>JAADDW010000011.1 GCA_013153715.1 Campylobacterota bacterium
TACTCCTCATTGAAATGAGGAGCTTCCCGCTTCAACGAGTGCAACCGCACTCTCCACGGGCGTCCGTTCGGGTCGTTCCAACCCTACCGCTTTTAAGCTAAATTAAATCGTCATAGAAGTAGATCTACCCTCAACGCTGGCGATCCAAGAGCCACCAGAGGAGGGCGATGAGAAGGGGCAGCGCAAACCAGACCGCAATCTGGGGCGCTGCTGGATGGGAGAAAGGGTCCAAACTATTTACCGATGTAGTCGGCGATAGCCTTCATATCGGCATCGCTCATATTGGCTACCTGCCCCTTCATGAGAGCTCCCATGCCGTGGGTATTTCTCTTTCCAGCCTTGTAATCTTGGAGGGCTTTGTAGACCTCATCCTTTGTCATATCCTTAATAATAGCGGACTTTCCGAGGGCCTTCTTCTCTCCATGGGCTCCGTGGCATCCTGCACATTTTTTGTAGAGAGCCGCACCATCAGCCGCCATGAGGGTTGTTGCAGTGGCTACTGCCAGTGTCAAAACAGCCCATTTCTTCATGAATACCTCCTCTTTTTTTGATAAAATGCTCTCTATTATAAGCTAAAATTGCTTTACGAAGGCTAAAATGAAAGCTGTATTTCTCGATAGAGATGGGGTCATCAACAGAGACCTCGGGTATGTCCACAGGATAGAGGATTTCCACTTCATCGAGGGGATCTTTGAGGCTCTCCGCTACCTCCAAGACCTGGGCTATACCCTCTTCATCGTCACCAATCAGTCAGGGATTGGACGGGGATACTACGGGATTGAGGAGTTTGAAGAGCTCACGGAGTTCATGCTCCGCCGTTTGAAAGAGGAGGGAATAGAGATCAAAAAAGTCTATTTCTGTCCCCACCACCCCGACCAAGGGTGTAACTGCCGCAAGCCCGAACCTGGAATGGTCCTCAAGGCGGCTGAAGAGTTTGGAATAGACCTGAAACGCTCCTGGCTCATAGGAGATAAGGAGAGCGATATAGAGGCGGCCCAGAGGGCAGGGGTAGGGAGAACGATACTCCTAAATGGAGAGACCCTTTGGGAGAGGATAGGAGAGATTAAGGAGTAGAGGAGATGGATTTCAATGGAAAGAGGATACTGGTTACAGGGGGAGCAGGGTTTATTGGGAGCAATATCGCCCTCACCATTGAAAGAGAGTTCAGGGAGGCCGAGGTGGTGGTCTTTGATCGATTTCGGGATGGGAGCCGTTTCGATAACGGTAACTTGACGAGCCTCGGCCATTTCAAGAACCTCATCGGCTTCCGAGGGGAGGTGATAGCGGGGGATATTAACAACCCCCACGATCTCTCATCTCTCTCGGACTATCGGTTCGACTACATTTTCCATCAGGCGGCCATCAGCGATACAACGGTAGGGGATCAGAAATTGACCATCGCAACCAATGTAGGAGCCTTCAAGGAGATAGTGAGGATGGCTGTCCAGATGGGAGCGGTCGTGGTCTATGCCAGTAGCGCCTCGGTCTATGGAAAGCTTCCACCTCCCCACAGGGTCGGTGTGGAAGCTCCGGCTAACATCTACGGCTTCAGCAAACTCGCCATGGACAACCTTGCTATGAAGGAGGCCCGGAGACTCGGAATTCCCATTGTGGGGCTCCGCTACTTCAATGTCTATGGCCCCCGGGAGTTCTACAAGGGGAAGACCGCCTCCATGGTCCTCCAGTTCGGCCTCCAACTCCTGAAAGGGGAGAGGGCGAAACTCTTTGAGGGGAGCGACAGGATAAAACGGGATTTTATCTATGTAGATGATGTGGTTCAGGCAAATCTCCTAGCGGCCACTTCAGGAGAGAGTGGAGTTTTCAATGTAGGAACGGGGAGGGCCCGCTCCTTCCAGGAGATCGTCGATATTCTCAAGGAGCTCCTCGGAATAGAGAGGGAAGATGAGTATATTCCCAATCCATACACCAAGCAGTATCAGTTCTTTACCGAGGCCGACATTGAAGAGACCCGAGAGAGGCTGGGGTATGAGCCCCGCTATTCCTTGGAGGAGGGGATTAGAGCAGATCTGGATTACATTCAGCAGATCTATGAAGAGGAGATCCAATGACCCCCCGAATCTTGGTCATAGGAGACCTTATGGTGGACCACTATGTCCAGGGGAGATGTGAGAGAATCAGCCCCGAGGCTCCCGTCCAAGTAGTTGAGGTGGAGAGGGAGTACGATCTCCTCGGAGGTGCAGGAAATGTAGTCAACAACCTCCTCGCCCTGGGGGCCCAGGTTGCAGTGGCTGGGGTCATCGGGAGAGATGGGGCGGGAGAGTGGATTGAGGGACAGCTCCGGGAAAAGGGGGTAGAGTGCCACCTCTTTCGGGAGGATCGACCAACTACGAAGAAGAGTAGGATTATCGCCGCCCACCAGCAGATCGTGCGGGTCGATCGGGAGAGCAGGATCGATATTACCGAAGGGACCGGCCGCAAAATACTCGATGTGGTCCGACAGGGGCACTACGACCTCATCCTCCTCTCGGACTACGCCAAGGGGCTCCTCACCCCCTCCCTCACACCCCAGATCATCTCCCAGAGAAAGGCCCCCGTCTTCGTGGATCCCAAGAGTTCCTGGCAGAAATATAGGGGAGCGGACCTCCTCACCCCCAACAGGAAGGAGGCCCAGGAGATAGGTGGAATTCCTATTGGAGACGATCAGAGTCTCCAGATGGCAGGTAGAGTTATTATGGAGAAACTCGCCATTCCCAACCTTCTCATCACCTTGAGTGAGGAGGGTATGGCCCTCTTCGAGGGAGAGGAGATGGTCAAAATCCCCGCCTGTGCCAAGGAGGTCTATGATGTGACAGGGGCGGGAGATACTGTCCTGGCCGCCATGGGGTACAGCGTGGCGACCGGAAAGAGTCTGAAGGAGGCGGCCCGCTTCGCCAATTTGGCGGCAGGAGTTGTAGTGGGCAAAGTGGGGGCCGCCACCGCTACCTTGGCGGAAATTGAGGAGTATGAACGGAGTCTCCATAAAACCAGGGCCCAGGATCTGATCAAAGGCTTCGATGAGATCGAGAGGGTCGTCCAAGACGCCCGGAGACGGGGAAAAAAGATCGTCTTCACTAATGGCTGTTTCGATCTCCTCCATATCGGCCATATTCGCTATCTGGAGCGAGCCAAGGAGTTGGGGGATCTCCTCATTGTCGGTGTCAATAGCGATAGGAGTGTGAGGGCCCTGAAAGGTCCCGACCGCCCCATTATTCCAGAGAGGGAGCGGGCGGAACTTCTAGCGGCTCTGGAGGCTGTGGACTATGTGGTCATCTTTGATGAGGAAACCCCCTATCGGCTCATTGAGAGGGTCCGTCCCGATCTTCTGGTCAAGGGAGGAGATTATCGGGGAAAGGAGGTGGTGGGGAGCGATATTGCCAAGGAGACCCACCTCATCGATTTTGTTCCAGGCAGGAGTACAACAGAGATTATTGAGAGGATAAGAGATGATAGAGATTATCGATAGAGAACTTCAAGCCCATCAGAGGGCCTTTGAACAGGTAGTGGAAGAACTCCGTTTCCATATTTATACGGCCAGCGTCCTCTGTACAGAAACCCTGAAGAATGGGGGGAAAATCCTCCTCTTCGGCAACGGAGGGAGTGCCGCAGACGCCCAACATATTGCGGCGGAGCTGGTGGGGAGATTCCAGAGGGAGAGGAGAGCTCTCCCCGCCATTGCCCTCACCACCGACACATCTGCCCTGACAGCCATCGCCAACGACTACGACTTCAGCCAGATCTTCGCCCGCCAGTTGGAGGGGTTAGCCCAGAAAGGGGATACGGTAATTGCCATCTCCACTAGCGGGGAGAGTGAGAATGTTCTCAGAGGTGTTGAGGTGGCGAGGAGTCGAGGGTGTAAGGTTGTAGGGCTCCTCGGGAGAGATGGGGGGAGGATCAAGGACCTCTGCGACGCCGCTATCGTTGTGGCCCACCATCAGACGGCGAGAATTCAGGAGATGCATATCATGGTAGGTCATATCATCTGTGCCCTGATCGATGAGCAGTTCTGAAGGAGGAGGTCTGTTTGGGAGATACGGCCCACGACGTCAGGTGAGGAGGGAACGAAACCTCTGTTTTTTAAACAAGTGAGCGGGTCGTCTCCTACTGGAGTCGCTCACCTGACATCACCTGACAGGCCGAACTTACGGCCATGGAGGGCGCAGGTGCACTCGTTGAAGGGGGAAGCTCCCCATTCCAATGGGGAGTAGTTCACAGCTCCCTTGGGTCGGCTATCTTCCCTGCAATGGCACTAGCGGCGGCTACGGCACTATTGGCCAGATAGATCTCACTAGTCCTCGCTCCCATCCGCCCCACAAAGTTACGGTTGGTTGTGGAGATGCACCGCTCCCCATCGGCGAGAATACCCATATACCCTCCGAGGCAGGCTCCACATGTGGGGTTACTGACCACAGCCCCCGCATCGATGAGAATATCGATATATCCCAGCCGCTCGGCCTCCTTCAGGATCTTTTGGGTGGCGGGGGTCACTATCATACGGGTGTGGCGGGCCACCCTCTTCCCTTTGACTATCTCTGCGGCGATAGCAATATCGCTCAATCTCCCATTGGTACAGCTCCCGATGAAGACCTGATCTACCTTCAGATCCATCGCCGCCGCTTCGCTGACAGGCCGCCCATTGCTGGGGAGGTGGGGGAAGGCCACAACGGGTTCTAGATTGCTCACATCGATTTCGATCACCTTCTCGTAGAGAGCGTCGGGATCGCTCCTGTGGATACGGGGCTCCCTGACCAGAGGTTTATCTTTGAGGAACTCTTCGGTCACCTTATCGACGGCTATGATCCCACTCTTTGCCCCCGCCTCAATGGCCATATTGCAGAGGCTGAAACGGCCATCCATGTCGAGGTTTTCTATTGTATCCCCTACAAACTCAAGGGCTCTGTAGAGAGCTCCATCGACCCCTATCCGTCTAATGAGTTCTAAGATGAGATCTTTCCCATAGACAAACTCTCCAAGCTCCCCGGTGTAGATAACCTGAATGGTCTGGGGGACCTTGAACCAGTTTTTCCCCGTAATCATGGCGTAGGCGATGTCTGTACTCCCCATCCCCGTAGCGAAGGCTCCTAGGGCTCCGTGGGTACAGGTATGGCTATCGGCCCCGATAATCACATCTCCTGGGACGATGAGCCCCTTTTCTGGAAGGAGGGCGTGTTCAATTCCCATATCCTTCTCATCAAAAAAGTATTTGAGGTTGTGTTCATAGGCGAACTCTCTGCTGATCTTGGCCTGGTTGGCACTGGCAATATCCTTAGCTGGAATGAAGTGGTCGAGAACTATGGCGAAGGCCTCTGGCTTTGCCAGTCTCTCGGCTCCACTCTCCCGAAAGGCTCTGATGGAGATGGGAGTCGTAATATCATTCCCGATGACCATATCGAGTTCCGACTCCACAATCTCCCCAGCCCGAACCTCTCTTCCAACATGGTCACTGAAGATCTTCTCCGTAATGGTCTGTCCCATTATACGCCTTTAAAAAAGTTTTTGATATTGTATCAAAACAAAGGGAGAGCCATGCGGTACAGAGAGTTGAGAGCCATTGTGGAGTACCTCCGAGGAGAGAGGTTTCTCAAGAGAATTCAGCGGGTCGATGACAATACCCTCCTGGCAGAGCTGGATGGGGAGGAGATATTTTTCGACCTCAATCGGTCCAAGAACCTCATCTACAAGAGAGATGACTTCCTCCAGACCAAGAGGTACAGCGCCCCCTTCGACCGAGTTCTCGCCAAGAGGTGTACCAAGAGCCGAGCTCGAATAGAGCTCCTGGAGAACGACAGGGTCATTGAGATCCACTGCATCCAGGAGGGGAGTTACAAGCGGGAGGAGACAACTCTGAGGCTGGAGTTTACAGGGCGGGGGGCCAATGCCATTATCATCGATGGGAAGGGGAGGGTAGTGGAAGCCCTCCACCACGATCCCCATAGGGATCTCCGTCCCGGCCGCCCCTTCACCCCCCTCCCTCCCCTCAAGGAGTTGGACCGCTCCCCTCTGGAGGTGGAGAACATAGAGGAGTTCCTCTATCAGACCTACGAAAGGGAACGGGAGAGGCGGCTCTCTGTCCTCAAAGGCTCCAAGCTCCTCCAGCTCAAGAAACAGAGACGGAAGTTGGAGGAACTTCTGGAAGGATTGGAACGGGAGGAAGAGCTCTTGGAAGAGGCTGGAGAGGAGGAGAAGAGGGCCCAGCTGATCCTGGCCAATCTCCCATCGATCAAACCCTATCAGAGGGTCGTTCGGGTGAAGGATTTCGATGGAGATGAGGTGGAGATTGAACTCCCTCGGGAGGCGAAGACTCCCGCCCACGCTGTAGATCTCCTCTTTGCCAGGGCCAAGAGACTCAGGCAGAAGGCCCGGAACATCCATATCCAGCGGGAAAATCTGGAGGAGAAACTCCAATTTATAGATCGGAAAGAGAGGGTGGTCAGGGAGGCCACCAGACCGGAGGAGATAGAGCTCCTCTTCCCCAGAAAGGAGGGGAGAGAGCGCAGGGGGGATCGGAACTATGAGAGATATACTATAGATGGCTACCCTATCTATGTGGGAAAGAACAGAAAGGGGAATGTAGAGCTCCTCAAGAGGGCGAAGGCCAACGATATTTGGCTCCATCTCAAGGATCTCCCCTCGGCCCATGTCATCGTATCGACCAATAAGCAGAGCATTCCCCGCCATATTCTAGAACAGGCCGCCAAACTCTGTGTCGATTTCAGTGTTGACCAGAGGGGGAGGTATCTAGTAGATTACACCCAGAGGAGATATGTCAAGATGAGGGATGGCGCCCATGTGAACTATACCAATTACAAAACCCTCAACATTGAGAGGAGATGAGCTACCACAGAGAGGAAAGGAGTTCCATTGAAGATACAGAGGTTCAGTAAGATAGGTTTCATCATGGCCGCCGCAGGGAGTGCGGTGGGTCTGGGAAATATATGGAAGTTTCCCTACATGACGGGAGAGTATGGGGGAGGGGCCTTTGTCCTCGTCTATCTCATCACCATCGCCTTTATCGGTTTCTCCGTCATGGTGGCAGAGATGCTCATTGGGGCTCTGGGGAGGGCAGATACGGTGACAAGCTTCGAGAGACTGGCTCCTCCGGGGAAGAAGTGGTGGAAATATGCCGGTTTCATGGGGTTCAATGGGGTCATCATCATGACCTTCTACTCTGTCGTCATCGGCTGGATTCTCTACTACCTCTTCACAATAGTTACCTCAGGCCTTCCGGAGACGACGGAGGAGGCCAAGAGGGCCTTTAACACCCTTGTAGGAGATCAGATTGCCGCCCAGATTTTTTTCCACACAGTCAGTGTCATCATAGTCGGCTACATTGTCTATCGGGGGATCAAGGCAGGGATTGAGAGGATCAACCTCATCCTCATGCCGGCTCTCATGGTCATTCTCTTCGGTCTCCTCCTCTACGCCATGACCCTCGACGGTTTCAGGGAGGCCTTAGCTTTCATGTTTGAACCCAAGTGGGAGAAACTCAATTCAGAAGCCCTCATCAGGGCGGTAGGCCACTCCTTTTTCACCCTCTCCCTCGGTATGGGGGCAATTCTGACCTATGCCGCCTCTCTTCCCAAAGATGCCTCCATCACCCAGACCGCCTTTATCGTCACCTTTATGGATACCCTTATCGCCCTGGTCGCAGGGCTGGTCATTTTCAGTTTTCTCTTCCAATTTGGTGCAGAGCCGGGACAGGGTCCGGGGTTGGTCTTCATCTCTCTCCCAACCATTCTCCATAATTTTGGAACCCTCGGGGTCATCTTCGCCCTCCTCTTCTTCCTGGCCCTGGCCTTCGCAGGGGTCACATCGGCCATAAGCCTCGTGGAACCTGTTGTCCAATACCTCATCGACCGCTTCCACTTCACCCGAGGAAAGGCGGTCCTCCTCATCAGTTTCATCTACTGGCTCGTCGGAATTGGGGCCCTCCTCTCCTATACCAACAGCTGGGGAAAGGTTATGAGTGTCGGAGGAAAGCCGCTCTTCGATATATTGGAATATACCACCGACTCCATTCTTCTCCCCTTAGGAGGCTTCCTGATATCCGTCTTTGTCGGCTATCTCCTCCCCAAAAGCCAACTCTTTGCCCAGATCGGTAGAGAGATGGGAGAGAGAGCCTACAGGGTCTGGTACTTTTCGGTCCGTTATATCGCCCCCCTTGCTCTCCTCTTCATGATGCTCAATCTTATGGGGGTCATCGAGCTATGAGACAGATTATCTCTCTCCTCCTGGCCCTCCCCCTCCTGGCCGCCACCATCCACAACGGAGAGACCTTTATGGTCCCCTTCAACCACAAGGTCCGCTCCAAGCTCCCCCATACAACCATCGGCCATATCGCCCTCTTTCCCATAGGGTACTACCACCGAAAAGGGCGGAAGGTGATCGAAGTCGATGGGAAAAAGGTTGTCCTCCGAATCCTCCCCAAAAGGTACAAAAGGGAGCAGTTGAGGGTAGCTCCTTCCAAAGTCAAACCCCCAGCCAAGGTGAAGAGGAGGATAGAGGCCGAATATCGGGAGGCCCAGAAGATCTATGGCACCGTCACAGGACGGAACTATATCCACAAACCCTTCATACTCCCCATCAAGAGCTCTGTAACCAGCCCCTTTGGGACAGCCCGCCTCTTCAACGGCTCTCTGAAGAGCTACCACTCCGGAACAGATTTCAGGGCCCCTGTCGGTACCCCTGTGAGAGCCATCAACGACGGGAGAGTGGTCCTAGCCAAAAGACGCTACTATGCAGGAGGATCGGTTATTATCGACCACGGGCGGGGGCTCTACAGCTGTTACTACCATCTGAGTAAGTTCAAGGTGAAGAAGGGAGATAGGGTCAGGCGGGGAGAGGTAATTGCCCTCTCCGGGAAGAGCGGCAGGGTCACGGGACCCCACCTCCACCTGACCATAAAGCTCCTAGGGAAGAGTGTGGATCCCCTCCAGTTCATAGAGAGGTTCAACACCCTCTGGAATTCCTCCCTCACTCCCCGATCTCCTTAACGAAGCGGCGGTAGAGCATGGGGAGAATGAGAAGGGTGAGGGAGGTGGAGCTGATAAGTCCGAAAATGACAACGATGGCCAGAGGTCGCTGAATCTCACTACCTGGACCTGTGGCAAAGAGCATAGGCACCAGGGAGAGGGCGGCAATGGTGGCCGTCATCATGACAGGACGGAGCCGCCGTCTGGCCCCTTCAATGACTACCTGGTCGATGGGGAGCCGTTCCCGGAGCTCATTGAAATAGCTAACCATGACTACCCCGTTGAGGACCGCTATTCCCAAGAGGGCGATGAAGCCGACGGAAGCAGGAACCGAGAGATATTCATGGGTCAGGTAGAGTCCAAAGACGCCCCCCATCATAGCCAAGGGGATGGTGGTGAAGATAATGACGCTCTGGATCAGGGAGCGGAAGGTGAGATAGAGAATGAGGAAGATGATGGCCAGGGCGAGGGGAACTACAATCATGAGCCGCTCCATGGTCTCCTGTTGGTTTTTGAACTGGCCTCCATACTCAATGGAGTAGCCAGCAGGGAGTTTAACCTCTCTCCCTATCTTTTCCTGGAGTTCCTGGACGAAACTTACCAGATCCCGTCCACTTACATTGGTCTGAATGGAGGTAAATCTCCTGGCATGCTCATGTTTGATCTCCACAGGACCGCTCCTCTTCACCACCTTCACCACTTCGAGGAGAGGAATGGGCTCTCCTCTGCTCCCAACAAGGTAGAGCTCTCCCAGCTCCTTCTCCCTGTAATCTCCCCTAACGATAATTTTAAACTGCTTCATCCCCTCATAGATCACACCTACATCGACTCCGCTGATGGCGGCTTTGAGGAGGTGGGCCACATCCTCTTTCTCTAGACCGTAGCTCCCCAGCTTCTCATCATTGAAATGGAGCTCGTAGTAGGCGACCCCCTCATTCTGGCGCATATAGACATCTTGGCTCCCCTCGGTCTCCTCGACGATCTCCTTGATCCTGGTCCCGAGGCTGTTGAGCCGATCAATCTCCTCTCCGAAGATCTTGATAACCAGATCGCCCCGAGATCCTGTGAGCATCTCCGAGGTCCGCATCTCTATGGGCTGGGTGAAGCTGAACTCGATACCCTCAAACCGCTCCAGAACCTCTCTCATCTGCTCTTTGAGCCACTCCACATCGGGGACCCTCCACTCCGACTTGGGTTTGAGGACGAGGAAGGTATCGGTATCATTGAGTCCCATGGGGTCTAGACCGATCTCGTCGCTCCCTGTCCGGGCAATGATCGATTTGATCTCCGGAACCTCACTCATGAGGGCCCTCTGGATCTCCGTATTGAGGCGGATACCGGCCGGAATGTTGATGGAGGGGGGAGCCTCGATACCGATGACGATGTTCCCCTCGTCCATGGTCGGCATGTAGGTCTTCCCGATGTTTCCAAAGGCCCAGATAGTTCCTCCCACAAAGAGAATAAGAATACCATAGATGAGGTACTCTACCTTAAAGGCGGCTTTGAGGAGGGGGAGATAGAGCCGCTGGAGCCATCTCATGAGGAGTGTCTCTCCGTGGGAGACCCGTTTAATGAAGAAGGAGGCGACTGTCGGAATGACGAAGAGGGAGAGGAAGATGGCACTGGCCAGGGTGAAGATGATACTGAGGGCGACGGGGCTAAAGAGTTTTCCACTCAACCCTCCCAACATGAGAAGGGGGGTGAAGATGATGATAATGATCATGACGCCGCTGATAATGGGCATACTCACCTCCCGGGCCGCTTCGTAGATGACCTTGAGCCTCGGTTTGTTGGGAGACTCCGAGAGGCGGGCAATGATATTCTCCACCATGACGACCCCCGAGTCGATGATCATACCGATGGCGATGACAATTCCCCCGAGGCTCATGAGGTTCATACTCATTCCAAATTTATACATGAGAACGAAGGCCGCCAGAATGGCCAAAGGGAGGATGAGGGCGACGGTGATGGCCGAAACGAAGCTCCCAAGGTAGAGGAGAAGGACGATCATGACCAGGAGGACCGCCTCCAAAAGGGCTCTCTTGACCATGGAAACCGCCCTGGTGACCAGATCGCTCCGATCGTAGAAGACATTGATCTCCGTCCCTTCGGGGAGGGAGGGCTCCAGCTCCGCAAGCCGCTCTTTGATTCGCTGGGTCAATTTGGAGGCGTCTGTCCCCTTGAGGCTGAGGACCAACCCCTCCACTGCCTCTCCCTTCCCATCTTTGGTCACATAGCCGTAACGGGTCAGGGCATCAATACCCACATCTGCAATATCTTTGAGACGGATGATGGCTCCATTCTCCTCAACTTTGATGACGAGATCCTTGATCTGCTCTATGCTGTCCAGTCGGCCAGGGAGTCTGACGAGGAGAGCCTCATCTCCCCTCTCGATTCGTCCCGCTCCGTAATTTCCATTATTCCGGGCAAGTCTCCTCTCCAGATCATCCAGGGTAACCCCCAATTGGGCCATTTTGGCAAAGTCGGGTTTGATCCGATAGCTCTTGACCAATCCCCCTAGAGCGTTGACATCGGCAACCCCCTCTATATTTCTCAGGGCCGGTCGGATAACCCAATCCAAAAGGGTCCTCCTCTCCATGAGGGAGAGTCGATCGGACTCGACGGTGAACATGAAGACCTCCCCCAAGGGGGTCGTAATGGGGGCGATTCCGCCTGTGATAGAGGAGGGGAGTTCATCTTTGATATTACTGAAGCGCTGATAGACCACATTCCGGGCCCAATAGACATCGGTCCCCTCCTCGAAGTCGATGGTAATGTCGGCAAGGGCATATTTGCTGACGCTCCGGACAATTTTCTGGCGGGGAATTCCCTGCATCTCCAACTCGATCGGTATTGTGATTCGCTGTTCCACCTCCTGGGGGGTCATACCGGGAGCTTTGATAATGATCTTTACCTGGGTCGTCGATACATCGGGGAAGGCGTCGATGGTCAGTCGGGTATAGGCAACAATACCTGCCACAGCGATACCGAGGGCCACAAAGACGGCCAGGAGCCGTTGGGAGAGGGCGAAGGCGATCAACTTATCAATCATCTCCCGCCTCCCAAGCCCCTTTGAGGGAGATGACATTGCTCGTCGCTACCAGGTCTCCCTCCTTGAGTCTGTCGGAGAGAATGAAGACCTCCCGAGCTGTTCGGGAGAGAACACGGACGGGGACAAAGATAAATCCCTTACCCCGCTTCACGAAGATACCACTCTCTCCATCAATATCCACTACAGCCCTGGGAGGGACAACAAATGCCCTCCGGGGGAGCTGGAGAGTGACATTCTGTTTCTGGCCTGGGAGAATGGAGATGGGAGCGTCGATGAGAACTCCGATGGTCTGGGTCATCTTATCGACGGTGGGAGCCACCTCCCTCACCTTGGCCGGGCGGTCGTTGATGTAGATCTTCTCCCCTGGGCGGAGGAGTTTGGCGATGGCCAGGGGGAGAGCTATCTTGACGAGGACCTGAGAGTTGTCGATGAGGGTGAGAATGTGGTCCCCCTGGTGGAGATAGATTTTGGGGTGGACGGCCAGATCGGAGATATTCCCGGTGATGGGAGCGTAGAGGTTGATATAGGGATCGGGCCGCTTGGTCCTTGTAATCCTCTTAATCTGGTCTGGCTGGAGCCCCCAATCTCTGAGGAGGCTCTTGAGAAACTGGACTTTGGTCTGAAATTTCATGAGGTCGTTCTTGGCCTGGAGATACCGCTTCTTGGGGACGATAGCCGCTTCGGAGAGGGGCTGGAGCCTCTTGATCTCATTCCGATAGTAGTCCCTCTCAATGAGGGCGTTGATATAGTCGGCCTCGATCTCCAAAATCTTGGGACTCTTGATCGTGACAATCTTCTCACCTCTCTTCACCGTCCCGAAGAGCCGGACATTGAGATCCTCCACAACCCCTTCAATGGGAGCATCCATCACATAGCGGCTCGTAGCGGGAAGATAGCCTACAGCCAGAAAACTCCCGATGTAGAGGCGCTCCTTTGCCCTCAAAGGTTCCGTAGGAACATCTATTTCGACCCTCTTCTCTCCTCCAAGGAGGGCGGAGAGAAGGAGAAAGAGGGAGAGCAGTAATTTCAATCTCATCAGCATCTTCAGGCACAGGTCCCCGATCGATCAGGGGAGAGTGCCCTACTGACCTCCTTTCCATACTATTTTTGGGGCGAATGAGAAAACTCTGTGCGGGAGAGCCTGCCTCCACAGCTCCCCTTTTCTATTCTCCCAATCCCTCTCCCTCAGCGTCGAGGTGACGGGAGAACTCTCTCAATATCTATTCCATACCGTTCCATATAGTCAGCTATAATATTCCGTCTCTTCAGTTTGAGCTGGAGTATTGTCTCCAGAAGGGCCAGCTTGGTCTCGACAGCCTTGAGCATCTCCATAAGCCCCTCCTCTCCAGCCTTGAAGCGCATCTGGCTCTGTCGGATAAGCGTATCTGCCGAGAGCTCTATGGAGTGCTCCGTTCGGGAGACATGGTCCCGATAGACTCGGAGCCGCTCCTTGAGGACCCTTGTATCTTGGCCGTACTGGATTTTCAGTTGGTCCACCTCCTTGAGGAGGGCGGAGAGCTCCTTGAGAATGGCCGCCCGCTCCATCTGGGCTGAGGGAGAGAGGGAGAGGGGGATAGAGAAGGTTACCATTCCTCCCTGGCCATCTCTCTCTCTGGTCAAGGTGAGATCGATACCGATCCGCCTCAAGACCCCATGGAGCCGCAGTTCTTCCCGGAGACCCTTCTCCTTCAGGGAGAAGAGTTTCCAGAGGAGGGAGTTTTCCACACTGAAGAGGCTATCAAAGTCGGGGCGGAGTCCCCGACAGATAAACTCCCCGTCAAATTCCGGTACGATCTGCTTGATCTTCCCCTCAATCTGGGCCAGCTGGGGTTCCAATTGGGAGATCTCCAGGTTGAGCTTGTCCAGGGAGAGGTGGGCCATAATGGAATCGCTGGCGCTGAACTCCCCAAGGCGGACCCCCGTATCGATATGGCGGGCAATCTCGTCATAGACTTCCCCCAATTTCCCTTTGGCCTGGAGGGAACGCATGAGGAGGCAATAATTTCCATAGAGCCGCCACAGCTCAATCTTTATTTTATTGAGCTCCAGCCGGAGGCGATACTCTGTATAGCTCTCCACCGTCGAGAAGTACCCTTTCAGATCTCCCCCCACAAAGAGGTCCCTCCCCGCCGAAACCTCATACTCCATACCCTTTTCACCTCCCCCATCATCTCGGCCATACCCCAGACCGAGGGCCGTTCTATAATCTGCATCGAAGAGATCAGACTTGCGGTGGAGCCCTTCAGCTTCAATGCGATCCCTCTCCTTCAGGAAGAGGAGGCTCTCCCGGCTCTTCTGGAAGAGGAAGGTAATATCCTGACCCACAAGGGAGACAACCAGTACAATTCCGATGACAAAGAGATGTGGCATACCCCCTCCTTGGTTGGTTGTTGTTGAAGTGTTGGCAAGAGGGCTAGAGTTTGGGAGGGGGGGTGAGAACCTCAGAATCGATCTGGTCGGAAAGGGTGGAGGGGGGAGAACTCTCCCCCTGGAAGTGGGATGGAAAACTCCTTGGTAGAGGACTCTCTGGCAGGAAGTCCTGGTGGTAGACTTTATGGTCTATATGCTGGATAGCGATCTCACATTTACCCGATCCGTGGAGAATATCACACTGCTTGACGAAGTAGTCATGGAGAGTCAATCCCACGAGGACTATGAGCGCTATTTTGAGGAGAAACTCTCTCATCATCTCATCTGGATCTTCTGCAACACCTTTATAACCTGCCCTCGGGCACTCCCTTGAAGATTTTCTGTTATTGTATCATAATAACTCTACCAGTCACCGCCCATCTTCCGACTCAAGGGCGGAGTGCAAGGGATGGAGGGAAAGAATGGAAGAGAGAGGATCGAAGAGGGGAGAGACTCCTCAAAAGGTGGAACTCCTCGCCCCCGCAGGGGATCTGAAGAAGCTGAAGATCGCCTTGGCCTACGGAGCCGACGCTGTCTATGGAGGGGTGAGCCATTTCAGCCTTCGGATACGGAGCGGAAAGGAGTTTAGCTACGAAAGTTTTGGCGAGGGAATTGAGTATGCCCACTCCCTGGGGCGAAAGGTCTATGCCACAATCAACGGCTTCCCCTTCAACTCCCAAATTAAGCTCTATGCCCGCCATATCGAAAAGATGGCGGCAATGGATCCGGACGCCTTCATCGTCTCCACCCCGGGGGTCATTCGGCTCTGTCAACAGATAGCTCCCCACATTCCCATCCACCTCTCCACCCAAGCCAATGTTATGAACTACCTGGACGCCGAAGTCTATTATGAGCTGGGGGTCCGTCGTATCATTGCCGCTCGGGAGATCAGCCTCAAAGACCTCATCGAGATTAAATCCCACCTTCCCGACCTGGAGCTGGAGATATTTGTCCACGGGAGCATGTGCTTCGCCTACAGCGGTCGCTGTCTCATCAGCTCCCTCCAGAGCGGACGGGTCCCCAATCGGGGGAGTTGCGCCAACGATTGCCGTTTCGATTATACCCTCTATGCCGAGAACCCCGAGACAGGTACCCTCTTCAGATTGGAGGAGGTCCCAGGAGAGGGGACATATATCATGAACGCCAAGGACCTTAACCTTGCCAGCCATCTCCAGGAGATCCTGGAGAGCGGTGCCGTCGATAGTCTGAAGATTGAAGGGCGGACCAAGAGCGACTACTATGTGGCGACGACAACACGGGTCTATCGTATGGCCATCGACGACTACCTGAAGGGAGAGTTCCGTCCCGAACTCTATCAGAGGGAGCTGGAAACGACGAAACATCGGGGATTTACCGACGGCTATCTGGTCCACCGCCCCTTCGAGCGGAGCGATACCCAGAAATTGGATAGCTCCATCAGCCAGGGAACCCACCAGGTGAAGGGAGAGGTCCTTGAGGATGGGCTCCACTTTCTCACTAAGGATAAAATCTCCAGGGGGGATATATTGGAGATCGTCTCTCCCACCAATGAGATCGAACCCTGCTCCAATGAGATCGGAGAGATTTTCCAAAGAGATGGGATCTGGTGGCTGAGGCTAGACAAGATTCAGGGAAAGAAGAAGGAGTATAGCTCCATCCACAGCGGCAATACCGATCCTGTAAGGCTCCCCTGCTCCCTCCCTCCCTACACCTTTTTGAGGAGGAAACTTGATTAACAAGAAGATTGTCCGTATCTGGTGGGCGTGGCAGTGGAGGATTTTCATAGCTCTCATCCTGGCCAATGTGGCCTTTGCCGCCATATTGATCCCCATCGATCTCATATTAGGACTCTCTCAAGAGAGTTTGACTATAATAACTAACCTCTTCTCGGTGGGAGCAGGAATTTACGCCTCCATCTACTTTTTGGGATATGTACTTACATTGGATTATGGCGATTTTCGGATCGTTATCTTTGAAGAGGAGGAAGATCCCTACCGAAGAGCAGTGAGAAAGTAAGGAGGAGCGATGAGGTTCATATCGATCATCATGGGGAGCAAGAGCGACTACGATGTTATGAGGGAGTGTGCCAAGGTCTTGGATACATTTGGTGTCCAGTATGAGATGATTATCTCCAGTGCCCACAGGAGTCCCCACAGGACGAAAAACTATGTGACCGAAGCTGAGAAGAGGGGGGCTACCGTCTTCATCTGTGCGGCAGGAATGGCGGCCCATCTGGCGGGGGTTGTGGCAAGCCTCACAGTTAAACCTGTCATCGGTGTCCCGATGAAGGGGGGCTTCCTGGACGGAATGGACGCCCTCCTCTCGACAGTCCAGATGCCGGCGGGAATGCCTGTAGCCACCGTCGCCGTTGGAAAGGCTGGAGCGGTCAACGCCGCTTATCTCGCCATGCAGATCCTGGCCATCGACGACCCCGAGTTGAAGACAAAGCTTGAAGAAGACAGAATCGCCAAAGCGAAAAAGGTAGAGGCCGATTCCAAGGAGATCGAAGTCCTCATCGAGAGAGAGAACTGATGGAGATGAGACCGGACTGCCTTGTCTGCCTCTTCGATCAAGCCCTACGGGTAGCCAAGGCCTTGGAATGTGATGATGAGTGTGCTCTCAATCTCTTGAGGAGGGCGGCCAGAGATATTGAGGGATTCTCCCTCCACCAGACACCCCCCGAAGCCGCCGCCCAGCTCTATCCCGACCTCTCTGCCCTCATCGGTATCGAGGACCTCTACTGGAAGAAGAAGATCGAGTCGACCAATCGGGCCTTTCAATACCTCGACTTTGTCTGGGAGCAGATCGATCGGGCCCCCTGCAAGATTGACGCCGCCCTCCGAGCCGCCGTGGCAGGAAATGTCCTGGACTTTGCGACTCAGATGAGCTTCCCCATTGAGGAAGAGATTGAGAAGATCTTTCAAGTGGAATTTGCCATCGATGAGAAACGGGAGTTCATTGAACGGCTCAAAAGGGCCCGCCGCTTCATGATCATCGGCGACAATGTGGGGGAGCACCTCTTTGACAAGGTCCTCCTGGAGGTCATTGAGGAGTACTATCCCGAGCTTGACAAATACTATGTGGTCCGGGGGAGACCGATTATCAACGATGTAACCGCCCAGGAGGCCCGGGCAATTGGGATCGATACACTCGCAACAATTGTCGATAGCGGAGTCGATACGCCGGGTTTCCTCCTGGAACGGGCCAACAGACAGACCCAGAACCTCTTTGGGCAGGTAGATCTCATCCTGGCCAAAGGAATGGGGAATTTTGAGTGTATGGACAATCTGGAAGATGATCGGGTTTTTCACCTTTTTAAGGTAAAATGTTCGGTCGTGTCTGACCGTGTCGGGGCTGAAGTCGGCTCCTTCATCTGTCTCAACAATGCCAACATAAGGAGGGGAGATGAGTGAGAAGAAGAGCCAGAAGCGTGTAGTCCTCTTCACAAGCCCTGGCTGTGTCTGGTGTACCAGGGCAAAGCAGTTTTTCCGAAAGAATGGGATCAAATTCAAGGAGATCGACATCTCCAAGGATCAGAAAGCGGCCCAGGACTGCGTGCGCCACGGGTGTCGGGGGGTCCCCGTTGTTCTTGTGGGTAGCCGCTGGATCTGCGGATTTGACCAGGCCAAGATAGAGAGGGAGCTCGGGTTGGCATAAAGGTGAAGAATGCTCCTCAGACTCCGTAATGTGGGCATGATCGAGTCGGCAGATATCCGACTCGACGGTCTCACAGTGATAGCTGGAGAGAACGATACGGGGAAAAGCAGTGTAGGAAAAGCGCTCTTTAGTTTGATCAAGGCGGATATGATTTCGCTGGTCAAATTGAGATCCGGTCAAGCCCGAGACTTTGTGACAAACAGGGTCCGGAGTATGAATGGTCAGATCGGATTGGTATTCAAAAAAATGGTATGTCGAAGGGAGAATGGCGAGGTAAAAAATGCGACACTCCAGCTCTTCGATGATGAGGGCGCCCTCTATTACGGTGTCGAGATAGAAAGCGATCTATGCAAATCGTTTCGAGGTGTCGAGGAAAATGGGCGTAGAACTTTTAAAGACGCCTTAATTATTCAGACCCCCTTTGTGTGGGATTTAGCTGTGACACTCCAAGACATCGCCACGTTCAATCAGGAGAGCGAGCTCCTGGGATTGGCGACAAGAGTACACTATCCCTATTTTTTGTGGGATCTCTTTGTCAAAATCCGTCCCCATGAAGATAGCGAGGAGGTTCTATTTTCCGATCTGCTGACCCATATTTCAGATGAGATTTTAAACGGAAGGGTATTTATAAAAGATCAAGAGGGCTTCTATTTTCGGCGAAGTGACGGTTTCGAGTTCCCGGTGGAGAACCTCTCAAGCGGTGGGAAGAGCTTTGCGATAGTGCAGTCTCTGCTTGCCAATAATCTTATCGAACCTTCACGAGTCATAATTATCGATGAACCTGAAGTCCATCTCCACCCAAAATGGCAACTTGAGTATGCAGAGATTATCGTTGAATTGGTGAGAAATGGAGTGAAAGTTGTGGTAGCCACCCGTTCGCCATATTTTGTGGAGACTCTGGAGATTTTGGCGAAACGGAGATCGATTAGAACCGATTTTTATTTTGCACAAAGACAGGGAGAAGAGAGTTCTATCGTGTCTGCAGTGAACGGAGAAACTTTTACCATATACGAAAGTTTAGCAGAGCCGATTGATCAACTTGAAGATCGGGAGATGGAAAATATTACATGGTGAATTTTTTGAGAAATGCCTTTGCTGTTCATTTTGACCTCTTACAAGAAGTCAGCGATGGAATGTGCCAAAACACCGGAAGAGGATATATCGATTTTGATGGTATTTTCCCAAACTTCAGAACGGTTGATTCCCTTATACTGCCTCCATCCAACGATTACTTGCTCTTTGTCGAGTTTAAAGATGTCAGACAAGTTGATAATCTTCGGCAATGGCTACAGAAAAAGGAACGAGTACACTCTATCTGGTTGAAAGGATATGAATCTTCCATAGCGCTGTGTCATTTTATTGTGAAGAATTCCAGTTTGAAAAAAGATTCATTTTGGTATATAACGCTCACAGTCCAAAACGGAAAATCAAAGATCATTTTCGAGGAAAGATAAAAGATTGGAGATGATTTTCAATCATGTTCTAGTATTGAGGTGTCATGAATTTTTTAACTTTTTACAAAGGCATGGGATATGATCACCTTCAGCCAACTACTTCTCAAGCTCCAAGATTTCTGGGCCAAGCAGGGATGCACAATCCTCCAGCCCTACGATATTCCCAGTGGTGCGGGGACATTCCACCCCGCAACCTTTCTCAAGACCTTGGATCCCGATCCTTGGGCTACCGCCTATGTGGCCCCCAGTCGCCGTCCCACAGATGGGCGGTATGGTGAAAACCCCAACCGACTCGGGAGCTATTATCAGTTCCAAGTGATCATCCAACCCAGTCCGGAGAATATTCAGGAGCTCTATCTCCGCAGTCTGGAGACTCTGGGGCTCGACTTGAAGAACCACGACATCCGCTTTGTTGAAGATAACTGGGAGAGTCCGACCCTGGGAGCGTGGGGATTGGGCTGGGAGGTCTGGCTCGATGGAATGGAGGTGACCCAGTTCACCTACTTCCAACAGGTGGGCGGTTTCGAGTGCGACCCTGTCGCCGTAGAGATCACCTACGGAACCGAGCGGCTTGCCATGTATCTCCAGGGGGTGGAGAGTGTCTTCGATATTCTCTGGAGTGAGGGGATACGCTACGGGGATGTGCACAAGCGGGGTGAGTATGAATTCAGCAAATACCATTTTGAGGTGGCCGATACTCAAATGCTCTTCAACCACTTCGACAACTATGTGGAGGAGTGTAAGCGGTGTCTCCAAGAGAGACTCCCCCTTCCAGCATACGACTACTGCCTCCTCGCCAGCCACACCTTCAACATGTTGGACGCTCGGAAGGCCATTAGCGTCACAGAGCGACAGAATTACATCTTGAAGGTTCGGGAACTGGCTAAAGGGTGTGCCCAAGTCTATCGAGAAGGGAGAGGAGAGACCCTTGCGACTCAGTGACTATCTCCAAATTTTGGATACCATCTCCCCCTTTGAGCTCCAGGAGAGTTGGGACAATAGCGGACTCCAAGTGGGAGATCCCCACCAGGAGATTAAACAGGTCTTCGTGGCAATAGATCTCGATAGGGAACTCATAGCCTCCCTCCCAGAGGGTGCCCTCCTCATCACCCACCATCCCCTCATCTTCTCCCCTCTGCGGGTGGTAGATTTTTCCACATACCCCGGAAACCTCATAGGAGAACTTATAAGAAAAAGTATCGCCCTCGTCGCCCTCCACACCAACTTCGACAAGAGCCATCTCAACAGCTATGTCGCCAGAGAGATTCTTGGAATGGAGGAGATAGAGTGCAGGGATTTCATCTGTTACTTCGATCTCTCCATCTCTTTCGAAAGAGCTCTCAACTGGGTTCAGGAATCCTTTCAGCTCCCCTCTCTCAGATATGTCGAACCCCAAAGGGAGATAGAGAGAGTGGCCCTGACAACAGGGAGTGGGGGAGGACTTATCGATCTAGTGGAGGCCGATCTCTTCCTCACAGGCGACCTCAAATACCACGACGCTATGAAGGCCTCTAACCTGGGGCTCGGAATAATCGATATAGGCCACTTTGAGAGTGAGATCCATTTTGGGAAGGCCTTGGCGGAGCAATTGAAAAAATACAAAATTGAGGCTATAATTGCACCAGTCAAAAACCCCCTACACTACAAAGGCAACTGATGAAGCAATTTATCAACCAGCTGGTCGAACTCTCTAAAATAGATAGGGAGATAGATAGTTTCGGCCCCAAAATAGAGGCTGTCGAGGGGCGGCTGAAACGGGCCCTCAAAGAGGTGGAGGAGCTGAAGCGGGAGGTCGAAGAGGTAGAGGAACAGATTAAAGAGTGCCAGGTAAAGAAGGGGAAAAACGAACTCCATCTCAAGGAGCTCAGCGAAAAACTGAAAGAGATTGAGAAGAAGAGCTCCCAGGTGAAGACAGAGAAGGAGCTCAAAGCCCTCCAGCTGGAGGAAGATATAGCTCGGGAGCAGATCAACTTCGCCAATGAGGAGATCGAGAGGCTCGAAAAACTCTGTGAAACGAAGGGGGAAGAGAAGGAAGAGCTCCTCAAAAAATTGGGTGAGTTGGAAGAGGGGCTAGAGAGCTTGAAGGGAGAGGTCCAAGAGGAGCTGGCTCGGCTCAATGGAGAGAGGGACGAGCTCTTCAGAAAGAAGAGTGAGCTCATCTCCAAGATACCCCAGCAGATTCTGGTCTTCTATGAGAAGATACGGAGATGGGCAGGGAATACAGCCGTCGTTCCCGTCAGGAAACAGGCCTGTATGGGGTGCTATATGAAGATCAATGACAAGACCTACGCCCAAGTGATCAAAGGGGAAGAGATCACCACCTGCCCCCACTGTGGCCGCATCCTCTATCTGGAGGAGGAGAACGGCAGATAGAGAGATGTTCTTCCCTTATATCTACACACTCCTCACAGCTCTAGCCCTCATTGTCACCTCTCCCTTGCTCCTCATAATTGCCATCCGTCAAAAGTACAGGAGATCTATCCCTGCCCGCTTCTTTCTCTTCCGAAATTCCCCCTTTCCTGAAGGAGGAGTCCATTTCCACGCCTGCTCCTTCGGAGAGGTACGGGCCTTGGCCCCCCTCATTGAGAGAACAGAGAGGCCGAGAATTTCGGTTATCACCCAGACCGGATTTGACGAAGCCCAGAAATACGGAGGAGAGGTCCGTTTCCTCCCCTTCGAGCCGTGGCTCTGGCTCTGGCTGAAGCCCCAGAAAGCCCTGGTCGTGGCCGAAGCCGAGCTCTGGTTTCTCCTCTTCTTCCTTGCAAAAAGGCGGGGGGCCAAGACAATCCTCGTCAATGCCCGGATCAGTGATCCCAGCTATCCGAAATACAGAAGGTTTCAATGGTTCTACAGAGAGATTTTCAACTATGTCGATGTTGTCTTCGCCCAGACAGAGGAGGATCGAAAGAGACTAGAGGAGTTGGGGGCCAAAAGGGTGGAGGTAACCGGTAACCTCAAACTCCTTGTCCAACCGAAACCGACCAGGCGGTATCGGAAGAGCTCTTCTCTCATCACAGCCGCCAGTACCCACGATCCCGAGGAGGAGATCATAGCGACGGCTTGGATTGAGGCCGGTGCTCCGGGAACTCTCGTCGTCGTTCCCCGCCATCCGGAGCGGTTCGATGAGGTCGATGAACTTTTGAGCCATATAGCTCGACGGGAGGGGTTGAGCTACCACCGCTTGAGGGATCGAGAGGAGCTGGACAGCAAGCTTGTCCTTGCCGACAGAATGGGAGAGCTGGTCAATATCTACGGCAGTAGCGATCTGGTCATTCTAGGGGGAAGCTTTATACCTGATGTTGGAGGCCACAATCCCATTGAACCGGCCTCCCTGGGAGTGCCGATTATCAGCGGTCCCTATTACCACAACCAGCGTGCAACCTACCAGGCGGTCCAAGGAATAAAGATTGTAGAGGGGGAAAAGCTGTCGGAAGCCCTCCTCACTCCCCCTCCTCCCCCGAAGATTCAGGAGAAGATCGACTTGGAACCTATTTACAGGGAGCTGGAAGATGTGGTATAAAAAAGAGAGAGGAGGGGTCACCCTCTCCATAAGGGTCCAGCCGAGGGCCAGCTCTACAAAGATTGTCGGCCTCCTGGGAGAGAGTCTGAAAATAACACTTACTGCCCCTCCCGTCGATGGAGCCGCCAACAAGGAGTTGGTAGGTTTTCTCAGCAAGCTCCTCAAGGTCCCCAAAAGTGAGGTGGAGATAGTCCACGGGGCCCATGGAAGAGTCAAAGTTGTTCGGCTCCCCATGACCGAGCGGGTCCAGGAGTTCATAAGGGAGATCGATGAAGGAAAAAGCCTATAAAGTTCTGGCCCACCAGATCGGTATCTCCAACAAAAAGGCAAAGGAGCTCATTGATCGGGGCGTCGTCTACATTGGAAACCGTAAAGTGGAGATAGCTCGGGGACTTGTGGATAGAGGGACTACATTCAGTATCAAGGAGGTGGCGGAGCCCCAGATCATCTATGAAGATGAGAACCTCATCGCCCTTAACAAACCTCCCCATCTAACTAGTGAAGAGATAGCCCAGAAGATGGGATACCCTCTCCTTCATAGATTGGATAGGGAGACCAGCGGACTCCTCATTCTCGCCAAGGATAGGGATTTCAGGAGGAGAGCCATCGAAGAGTTCAAAAAAGGGAGGGTCTATAAAGAGTATCGGGCCTGGGTAGAGGGAATTGTGGCCGAACCCTTCGAGATAGACTATCCCATTCTCACTATCAAAAAGGGGGGGCGGGCCAAGAGCCACCTCTCCCGCTCCAAAGGGAAACCTGCAAAGACCTATGTGGAGCCTTTGGAGCTCCATGGAAAGAAGATGAAGGTCAAGGCCGTCATCGAGACGGGAAGGACTCACCAGATCAGGCTCCACCTCGCCCGGAGCGGTCACCCCATTCTGGGTGACACCCTCTACGGAGGGAGGCCATGGAGGAGGATTATGCTCCATGGGAAGAGGATGAGACTCTTCCACTACGATTTAGACGCTCCAGAACCAGAGGATTTCACCATAAGGTAGGACAATGGCTAGCGGATTTTTCGCCCTCTTCGACGATATTGCGGCCCTCATGGACGATGTGGCAGTCATGACAAAGGTTGCAGGCAGAAAGACAGCCGCCGTTCTCGGAGACGATCTGGCCGTCAATGCCCAAAAGGCCAGCGGCTTCGCCTCATCGAGGGAGCTCCCCGTCATCTGGGCAATTACAAAGGGCTCCTTCCTCAACAAACTCATTGTTCTCCCCCTCGTCTTCCTCCTCGATCTCTTCTATCCCCCTCTGATCCACTGGTTGCTCCTCATCGGTGGGGCCTATCTAGCCTTTGAAGGGGCTGAAAAGGTGGTCGAGTGGATCTTCCACAAAAAACACCATGAGGAGCGTCCGACCATTACGGAGAGTCCGGAGGAGATACTGGCCAAGGAGAAAAAGAAGATACGGTCGGCCATCATCACCGATCTCATCCTCTCCCTGGAGATAGTGATCATCGCTATCAGTGCCACATCGAGTGACAATATGGCCGTCAAGGTGATAACGGTCTCTCTCATCGCCTTTCTGGCCACTATCGGGGTCTATGGCCTTGTAGCCCTCATTGTGAGGCTCGATGACATCGGATTGGCCCTCATTGAGCGGGGGTGGGAGAGAGTGGGACGCTTCCTCATCTGGCTCCTCCCCAAAATCATCAAAGCCCTCTCCTACATTGGAACTATCGCTATGATCCTGGTTGGAGGGGGAATTTTTGTCCACAACATAGAACCCATCGGCCACCTTGTCCACTCACTCCCCTCTGTGGTTGGAGAGGGAGTTGTGGGACTCGTTGTAGGGTTCATTCTGGTAGGAATAGTGGAGTTGGTGAAAAAGATTAAATTTAGCTAAAATTAATCTTGTTTTAAGTAGAATTGCAGACCACATCAGCCCGAAAGGATAGCAAGCTTGTTTGAGACTATCAGCAACTCGTTGAGCAGTGCCATAAAGAGGATTCGGTTCAGAGATGATGAGAAAGCCCTCAAGAAGGCCCTCACCGAACTAAAAAAGTCCCTCCTCAAGGCAGATGTCCACCACAAGGTGGTCAAGGAGCTCTTGAAGAGGGTGGAGCTGGAGACCAAACAGGCTGGTATCGGGCGAGACAACTTTCTCAAGGCTCTCCAAAAGGGGCTCACAGAGATTCTGGAAGCTCCTGGGAAAAAGGGGTTTGTCTTCGCTCCCAAACCCCCAACTGTAGTCCTCATGACAGGATTGCAGGGGAGCGGAAAGACGACGACAGCGGGGAAATTGGCCTACTATTTGAAATTGAGGAAGAAGAAGGTCCTCCTTGTGGCGGCAGACCTCCAGAGATTGGCCGCCGTCGAGCAATTACGGCAGTTGGCCCAGCAGATAGAGGTTGACATTTACGCCGATGAGGGGGAGAGAGACCCTGTAGCCGTAGTCCAGAAAGCCCTCTCCAAGGGGAGGGAGGAGCTCTACGATGCCATCATTATCGATACAGCGGGAAGGTTGGCAATAGATGAGAAATTGATGGAGGAGCTCCGGAAGGTTAAAGAGGTCGCCAATCCCGATGAGGTCTTCTATGTGGCCGACTCCCTCACAGGACAGGATGCGGTAAGGAGTGCCTCCCGCTTCAACGAAGAGGTGGGTATTACAGGGGTGATCCTTACCAAATTTGATGGAGACAGCAAAGGTGGAGTAGCCCTCTCCATAGCCCATCAGATCGGCGTTCCCCTCCGTTTCATCGGGACAGGAGAGAAGATGCCCGATCTGGAGACCTTCATTCCAGAGCGGATTGTGGGACGGCTCATGGGGGCAGGGGATATTGAATCTCTGGCCGAGAAGACAGCCGCTGTTATAGATGAGAAGAAGGCCAAGGAGCTCAACAAGAAAATTGCCAAGGGAAAGTTCAACTTTGAGGACTTTCTGGAGCAGTTGGAATCTATCAAGAAGATGGGGAACCTGAAGAGCCTCATCTCCATGATCCCTGGAATGGGCAATATGGCCAAGGCCATAAAAGACCTCGACCTGGAGAATTCTCAAGAGATCAAAAAGATCAAGGCTATGATCAACTCAATGACCCCCAAGGAACGGAAGGATCCCGATCTTGTCTTGAAGAACAGCTCAAGAAAGAGGAGGATAGCCAAGGGGGCGGGACTCTCCATTCAAGAGGTCAATAAGATTTTGAAACAGTTCAACAATGCGGCCAAATTTGCTAAAAAATTTGCAGGGAAAAAGGGTATGCAGGACCTGAACAACATGATGAAACAGCTGGGAGGGGGTCCCTTCGGCGGTTTTCCCCGTTGAGGTGTAAAGGGCAGAGCGCTCTCTACCCTATGAGCGCCCTGCTTTTTATACCATTAAGAGAAAAAGGAGAGATGGACAATGGTAGTTATCAGACTTGCACGATTTGGAAGGAAAAAGCGACCATTCTACCGCATAGTAGCGACCGATAGCAGGAAGAGGCGAGACAGCGGATGGATCGAGGTTCTCGGATACTACAACCCCTTGACAGATCCCATCACAGTCAAAATAGATGAGGAGCGCCTCAACTACTGGCTCAGCGTTGGAGCCAAGATGAGCGATCGGGTCCAAAAGTTGGCCCAGATAGCGGCTGGTAAGTGAGTATGGTTCAAGAGTTTGTGGAGCGGTTTGCTAAACTTTTGGCAAACTATCCCGACGACATCGATGTAGAATATCGCCAGGTCAATCCCAATTACGCTGAGATTACTATCTATGCCAATCGGGCAGATGCGGGGAAGATCATCGGAAAAGAGGGGAAGATGATCGGAGCCATTAAGACGGTGATCAGCGGTTGTAAAGCGAAAAACGGGATCAGTTATAAAGTGAGCGTCACTCCAAAGGACTCATAGAAGATGTCTCGACGGCTGACTGTAGCCCGTCTCGGTCGGACTGTTGGATTGAAGGGGGAGATGCGCCTCCACCTCTTCACAGATTTTCCAGAGCAGTTTCAGAAGGGTACCCGCTTCCAGAGCGACAGGGGGGAGTTGACTGTAGAGTATTACAACCCCCAGCGGGGAGTTATCAAATTTGTCGGGATCAACAGGGTCGAAGAGGCGAAACCCTACACCAACGCCTTCCTCTATCGGGATGAAGAGGAGACGAGGGCCTCCATTCCCCTAGAAGAGGGGGAGTATTTCTGGTTCGACATTTTGGGCTCATCTATCTACGAAAATGGAGAGCTCCTCGGAAAAGTTCGGGACATCCAGAGGCTCCCCAGTGCCGACTACCTGGTTATTGAGACCAGCGAAGAGTTGAGGCGGAATTTCCCCAAAAGCTTCCTTCTCCCTTACCAGGATCCCTTCATCCAAGAGGTCAACATAGAAGAGAAGAGGATCTCTGTCAAGGGAGCGAAAGATATTCTCGAAGCCTCATGAAGTTTACCTTCCTCACTCTCTTTCCCAATCTCATAGAGCCCTATTTTCAAGATTCCATCTTGAAGAGAGCCGTTGAAAGGGGAGTTATTGAGGTGGAGGCCGTCGATTTTCGCCGTTATACCCGAGACAGACATCTCAAAGTTGACAAGCCGAAGATTGGCGGCGGTGCAGGAATGCTCCTCATGGCAGATCCGATTGTGAGGGCCATTGAAGACCACCGCTCCCCAGACTCTCGGGTCATCTTCACAACCCCCGCAGGAAAACCTTTTAACCAAAAAGATGCCAAGCGCCTCGCCCGAGAGTACTCCCACATTATCTTAGTAAGTGGACGGTATGAAGGGTTCGACGAGCGGGCCATTGAACTCTGTGGGGATGAGGTCATGAGTATTGGAGAGTTCGTTCTGACGGGAGGGGAATTGGCCAGCCTTGTCATGAGTGACGCTATAGCTCGCCACATTCCAGGAGTTCTGGGCAACAGAGAATCCCTTTTGGAAGAGAGTTTTGAAGAGGGAATTCTGGAAGCTCCCGCTTTCACCAAACCCAATGTTTACAGAGAAATAGGAGTCCCTTCAGAGTTTTTAAAGGGAAATCATGGTAGACTGACCGCCTTAAAGAGAGAGATGGCTCTACTGCGCACGCAGTATTACAAACCTAACATCGCCAAGAAGGATCTGAAATGAGAAACAGCTATATCGAACACTTTGAAAATCAGCAGATAGCCCAAAAAGAGGTGCCCGACTTCAGAGCGGGAGATACTATCAGAGTCGCTGTCGAAATTAAAGAGGGAGAGAAAACCCGTATTCAGAACTTTGAGGGGGTCTGTATCTCCATTAGGGGTCAAGGGACAGGTCGGACATTCACAGTGAGGAAGATCGGAGCCAACAATATCGGTGTTGAACGTATCTTCCCTCTCTATAGCGATTCTATCAAAGATATTCAGGTAATCAGGAGAGGACGTGTGAGACGGGCTAAACTCTACTATCTCCGTGATAGGAAAGGGAAAGCCGCCCGTATCAGAGAGCGCAAAGAGAAAGAACGCACTAAAACCAGCGCTTAGAACTCCCACGCATAGGAGCGTGGGACCCTAACCAAATTCTCTCTTCGGAGAACTTCTGATTTTCCTATTCTCCCCAAGAGGTGGGAGCCGATAGTTTACAGAGCAGAAAGTCCTCCCTCAATACAACTCTGGAAAAAACCTTCTCCTCCCCTATGCTAGTTATTTTCAAACTCTTCCACAGTAGCCTACCAGAAGACTCGAACTGCTGAGTTGTCTATTCCATTACGTGAACTACCCCTCATTGAAATGAGGAGCTTCCCGCTTCAACGAGTGCAACCGCACTCTCCACGGGCGTCCGTTCGGGTCGTTCCAACCCCACCGCTCTTAAGCTAAATCATCCTCAACTCTTTCAACCACTTCCTCCGACCAGTAATCACGCCGTAAACCCCTTACTTTCCCACTCTCTCAGATGGCGCAAAGGTAACTCCACGACACTATTTCCCCTCTCTCATAAAACTCAAAAGTAAACCTTTGGCGCAGATGGTGGAAGTCTGGTTATCTGTCGGTAACCAGCGCTTTAAAGCCAGAATACACCACTCTTAGGCGGGGGGAGTATTTAATTCTTCTTATTCTACTCTACCTTCTCCTTGGCTCTTTTGACTACTTCCCTTGAATAAATGGCTCATAGCCGGATATGGAATGCAACATAGGAGTCGAAGAGTTCAAAAGGGAATGTCTATATGTATGTCTCAATGACTCATAGCCGGATATGGAATGCAACGCATGGGAATGCGGCGGGGGATTTACTAATACTGGGTTGTCTCAATGGCTCATAGCCGGATATGGAATGCAACGAAACGGGGTTCTTACGATCTCGGAATGGAATCCTCCGTCTCAATGGCTTATAGCCGGATATGGAATGCAACGTCGAATGCTCCTGGGAGAGGTTCAGGGAGGTATATGTCTCAATGGCTCATAGCCGGATATGGAATGCAACATAAAGGAAAATCCAAAGGAAATCATCGAGCGGGTTAAACAAGTCTCAATGGCTCATAGCCGGATATGGAATGCAACCTCCAAAAAGAGTTTTCTTTTCTCCCAAGAAAGGAGATT
>JAADDW010000033.1 GCA_013153715.1 Campylobacterota bacterium
TATGAACCTCTGGCTAGCCATTCTGGTGGCAGGATTGGGGGGGTTTGTCGGTGATCAGCTCTACTTCTACATCGGGCGGTTCAATAAACACTATATCCAGGAGCTCATGAGGAAGCAGAGGAGGAAATTTGCCCTGGCCCACCTCCTCCTGAAGAAGTACGGCTGGCCCGTCATCTTCATCCAGCGCTACCTCTACGGGCTCAGAACCATTATTCCGATGGCCATCGGTCTCACCCGGTACAGCGCCAGAAAATTTGCCCTCATCAACTTTGTCAGTGCCCTTGTCTGGGCGGCGGCCACCATCGTACCGGCCTATATCTTCGGGGAGGAGATCCTCAATATCCTCCACTGGGTCAAGGAGCACTGGTACTTTGCCCTCCCTGTCGCCTTCATCATAGCCGGAACGATCTACTACTATTTCCATAAGGTTACCGAAAGGAAGAGGAGATGAAGATAGAGTTTGTCGAGAAGAGAGTGGCCGATCTGGAGGCCGATGTAGAGATCATCTTCGTCATCGACAAGAGATTGGACCACAGATGGGTCCAGGATCGGGAGCTCCTGGAGCGCCTCGGTTTCAAAGGGGAGGTGGAGGAGACCTGCCTCCTCCCCGAGAGGGGGCGGCTCTATGTGGGGGCCAAGCTGGACCATGACGAGATACGGATAGCGGCGGCGAAGGCTGTCAGAACCCTCAAGAAGAAGGGGTACAGGAGTGCCAAGGTCGGTGTCTATATTGAGAACTGCCCCATCACCAATATCAAGGCCTTTGTGGAGGGGGCCCTCTTGGGGAGGTACAGCTTCGATCGGTACAGATCCAAGAGGGAGGAGCACTCCCTCAAGGAGATTTTCATCGCCCATGAGGAGTATAGCGGTAAGGAGTTTACGGCCGAGAATGCCCGGAAGAGTATTGGAGAGGCCCAGAAGGTGGCCCAGACCGTCAACTTTGTTAGGGAGCTAGTCAATACCCCTCCCAATGAGATCTACCCGGAGCGGCTGGCTCAGATCGCCCAGGAGGAGGCGGAACGGTACGGCCTGGAGTGTCAGGTTCTCACAGAGGAGGAGCTGGCCCGGGAGGGGATGGAGGCCATTCTCGCCGTGGGGAGGGCCAGTGTCCACAAGCCCCGGGTCATCCACCTCACCTATCGGCCCGACAACCCCAAGGCCAAGGTGGTCTTCGTCGGGAAGGGGCTCACCTATGACAGCGGCGGACTCAGTCTGAAGCCCAGCGACTATATGGTGACGATGAAGTCCGACAAGAGTGGAGCCTGTACCGCTCTGGGAGTTGTCATTGCCGCCAAGAGGTTGGGGCTCCCTGTGGAGGTCCACTCCTTCCTGGGGGCCGCCGAGAATATGGTGGGGGGAGACGCCTACAAGCCGGACGATATTATCAGGGCCAAGAATGGGAAGACCATCGAGGTCCGGAATACAGATGCCGAGGGGCGGCTGGTCCTGGCAGATACCCTCTGCTACGCCCAGGAGAAGGTGCCCGATCTGGACTATATCGTCGATATAGCGACTCTGACAGGGGCCTGTGTCGTCGGCTTGGGGGAATATACTATCGGAGTCATGGGGGAGAGTGAGGAGCTCAAGGGGAAAATTCTGGATGCGGCCCGGGCCAGCGGAGAGCTGGCCGCCCAACTCCCCTTTAACAGGTATCTCCCTAAACTTCTGGAATCGAAGCAGGCGGACATCTCCAATATCAGCTCCAGCCGGTACGGAGGAGCCATTACGGCGGCCCTCTTCCTCAAGGAGTTTATCGAGGAGAAGAATTTGAAGAGGTGGGTCCACCTCGATATTGCCGGTCCGGCCTATCTGGAGAAGGAGTGGGGTTACAACCCCTACGGCGCTACAGGTGCCGGCCTCCGTCTCGCTGTCAAGTGGCTCCAGAAGGAGTTTCTCTTCTCCAAGAAACACCCGTAATAGGGGGTCCCTCCTCCGCCCCCTCTCCTATGCTATAATTCTCCCAAATCTTTCAAAGGGAGAGCATGGGGCTCAGTGTTGGTATTGTGGGACTCCCCAATGTGGGAAAATCGACTACTTTCAACGCCTTGACCAAGGCGCAGAATGCGGAGGCGCAGAACTACCCCTTCTGTACAATCGAACCCAATAGGGCTGTCGTCCCTGTCCCCGATGGACGGCTGGAGAAGTTGGCGGAGATCGTCAAGCCGGAGCGGATCGTCCCCTCTACAATAGATTTTGTCGATATTGCCGGTCTGGTCCGGGGAGCCAGCAAGGGGGAAGGGCTCGGAAATCAGTTTCTCTCCAATATCCGTGAGACCGATATGATCCTCCACATAGTCCGCTGTTTCGATGATGGAAATATTACCCATGTGGAGGGGAGTGTCGATCCCCTTCGGGATATTGAGATCATTGAGAGTGAGCTCATCTTCGCCGATCTCCAGCAGTTGGAGAGGAAGATCGAGAAGCTCCAGAGACAGGTGAAAGGGGATCGGAAGGTGGCCCCCCTCCTCTCCATCGCCCAGGAGCTCAAGGGCCATCTGGAGGAGCTGGAGCCGGTCAGAACATTTCCCAAGAGGGGGGAGGAGCCCTTCCAACAGCTCAACAGGGAGCTCCGCTTCCTCAGTGCCAAACCGGTCATCTTCGGGGCCAATGTGGATGAGGACCATCTGGCCGAGGATAATAGTTATGTACAGCAGGTTCGGGAGTATGCCGAGAAGGTGGGGGCCGACCTCATCAAACTCTCGGCCAAGATCGAGGAGGAGCTGGTCGGCCTCAGCGACGGAGAGGCTGAAGAGCTCTTGAGGGAGCTGGGGGTCGAGGAGAGTGGATTGAAGAGGATCATCAGGACCGCCTTCCGCCGCCTCGGACTCATCAGCTACTTTACGGCCGGTGTCAAGGAGGTCCGGAGCTGGACGATCCGGGAGGGGTGGACCGCTCCCCAGGCGGCCGGAGTGATCCATGGCGATTTTGAGAAGGGGTTCATCCGGGCTGAGGTCATCAGCTATGATGACTTCATCAAATATGGAGGGGAGCAGGGGGCCAAGGAGGCCGGGAAGATGCGGCTGGAGGGGAGGGAGTATCTGGTCCAGGACGGCGATGTGATCCACTTCCGCTTCAATGTCTGATCAGAGCCGCCAGAGCCGCCAGAGGGCCAGGAGGAAGAGGAGGAGGGCCACCTCCTTCAGGGAGGGGGTCAAGGAGACCATGAAGAGGGCTGTGAGCATGAGGGCGAAGGAGTGGGCAATCTCTCTGATGGAGTGGGTCGCCTCCTTCCGCAACCATTCGAGCTGGAGGGGGGAGAGCTCCACCTTGAGGCTCCCTTCGCTGGCCAGTTTGAGGGTCTCCTTGAAATCCCGAACCAGATAGGGGGCCTCCCGAATCTCGTCGAGGACCATCTCCAGAATACTCTCCTTGTACCCCAGAGCCCGGGGAATATTCTGCTGGAGGATGGGGAGAATATCTTTGATCCCATTGAAATTTTCGATATAGTGGGTGCCGAGTCCCTCGATAATGGCGCTCACTCTGAGGATATAGACGGCCTCCTGGGGGAGTTTGAAGGGGAGATCCCTCATGGAGTGGAGAACCTCAAAGGCGAGCCGTTGCATATCGATACTGCTCAGATGGTCGCTCTCGAAGATCTCGAACATAGCCTCTACAAATTGGGCCACCGCTGTGGGGGGAGCCTCGTAGGCCACCGTCCCCAACCTTTTGGCGGCGCTGATGTAGAGCTCGAAATCCCGCTCATGGGCCGACTTGATAAGTTCGATGAGGGCGATCCTCGTCTCGTTGGGGATCTGCTTCACCATGCCGAAATCGAGGAGGATCAGCTCCCCCTCCCTATTGACCAGGAGGTTTCCGGGGTGGGGATCGGCATGGAAGAACCCCTTGACCAGCATCTGCTCCGCATAGAAGCGGACCAGCCGATCGATGAGGGGGCGGAAATCGATACCCAGCCTCTCCAGCCCCTCCCTATCGTCGAACCGAACCCCCTCCATGAAGGTCATGACGATCACCTCTTCGTTGCAGTACTCCTCCCACGGTTTGGGGTAGAGGGCAAATTCGGGGTAGCTCTTGGCAAACTTCTTCAGGTTCTTCAGCTCCTGGCGGAAATCCACCTCCTGGACGATCATGGAGGAGAATTCGGCCACCACCGCTTCGAGGGAGTTTTTGGTGTAGTGGCTGAAGAGGGGGGAGAAGAGTTTCAGGAGGAGGCGGAGTATCCGAATATCCCTCTCAATCTGCTTCTCGATACCGAGGCGGCGGATTTTGACGGCCACCTTCTCTCCGTTGAGGGTGGCGGTGTGGACCTCACCGATGGAGGCGCTGGCCAGGGGCTCCCACTGGAAACTCTCCCATGGGATATGGGCCAGGGAGCGGTTGTAGATCTCCTCCAACTCCCTCCGCTCCATGGGGGGGAGGTTGTCGTGGATCCCCTTGAGCTCTTGGAGGTAGGGTTCATCGAAGAAGTCGGCCCTCGTTGCCAGAACTTGGGCCAGCTTGATGAAGCTGGCCCCCAGTTCGACAATTGTCTCCCTCAGAGTGGAGGGGTCGTAGGGAGGGATACCGAGGAAGGAGGGGTATCTCCTGATGAGGAGGAAGAGGGTCAGGAGGACTCGGAAGATTTTATAGAGCCTCAAATTACCCTTTCAGCACCCTCTTGAGCTCCTCTATATCCTCCTTTGTGGCGACTCCCGCCTCCTCAATGACCTCACGGAGAAGCTTTTTCAGCTCCTCTTTGGCCTTCCGCTCCTCCTCTTCTCCCCGCTTCGTCGCCTCCTCTATGATCTTCTCCACCTCCTCCTTGGACATCTTCCCCTTTTCGACCAGCTTCTCCAGCTCCTTTTCGACCCGCTCCTTGACGAGAAGAGCTCCACCGACACCGAGATAGAGTAACTCTTTTACCATCTGCACCCCCTTTTTTCTCCCTATTGTACCATATAAGGGGAGCCCGGAACCGAAGAGGGTATAATAACGAAAAAGAAAGGAGCAGTCATGAAGAAGCGGGTAGCCATTAACGGACTGGGACGGATAGGGAAGATGGTCCTCTGGCACTACATCGAAAACCCTCCGAAGAGTGTGGAGATTGTGGCCGCCAATGGGGGGAGCGGAACGGCTGAGGATCTGGCCTACATGTTGCAGTTCGATTCTGTCCATGGGAGGTTCCCCGCCCCGGTCCAGTATGGAGAGGGGTATCTCCAGGTTGGGGAGCACCGTATCCAGCTGGTGACGGGACGGGATCCCGAAAAGTTACCGTGGAGGGAGCTGGGGGTCGATATTGTCCTGGAGTGTACAGGAAAGTTCACCAAGAGGGAGGGGGCGGCCAAACATCTAGAGGCCGGAGCCCAGAAGGTGATTATCTCCGCCCCTAGCAAAGATGCCGATCTCACCGTGGTCCTCGGGGTTAACCAGAGCTGGTACGATCCGACCAAACACCATGTCATCTCCAACGCCTCCTGTACCACCAACTCCCTCGCCCCCGCCATCAAGGTCCTCAACGACTCCTTTGGTATTGAGAGCGCCCTGGTGACCACTGTCCACGCCTACACCTCCTCCCAGGTGACCGTCGATGCCAAGAAGCCTGGGAAACATAGGAGGGGGCGGGCGGCGGCCGTCAATATCATACCCACATCGACAGGGGCCGCCATTGCGACAACCAAGGTCATCCCCGAGCTGGAAGGGAAGATGAACGCCCTGGCCCTCAGGGTTCCCGTTCCAGATATGGCTGTGACAGATATTAATGCCGTTCTGAAGAGGAGGGTCGATGCCGAGGAGGTCAACAGGGCCTTTGAAGAGGCGATGGAAGGGGAGCTCAAGGGGATTCTGGAGATCACCTACGATGAGGTTGTCTCCACCGACCTCATCAACAACCCCCACTCCTCCATTATCGATGGACTCTCGACCCTGGTGGTTGACGGAAACAAGGTGAAGGTGTTGAGCTGGTATGACAATGAGTTCGGCTACAGCGGGAGACTCCTGGAGCTTGCCGACTTCATAGGCGGAAGGGGGTAACTATGGAACTCATCCTCATCAGACATGGACAGAGTGAGTGGAATGCCCAAAATCTCTTTACAGGGTGGATCGATGTCGATCTCAGCCCCAAGGGGGAAGAGGAGGCCCGGAGGGCGGGGGAACTTTTGAGGGAGGCAGAGATCTACCCTGCCCTCTGTTTTACCTCCTATCTCAAGAGGGCGATCCATACGGCCCAGATCGCCTTGAGGGAGTTGGGATGGGAGCATATCGATGTTGTCAGGAGCTGGAGATTGAATGAACGCCACTACGGAGATTGGCAGGGGCGGAACAAGGAGGAGGTGAAGGAGAAGTATGGAGAGGAGCTCTTCATGGCGGTACGGCGGGGCTACGATACCCCTCCCCCACCCCTGGAGGAGAGCGATCCCGACTATGAGAGCCGCTACCCCCTGGATCCCAAATATGAGCTCATCGACTACCATCCGAGGAGTGAATCCCTCAAGGATACCCGGGAGCGGGTGATCTACTACTTCTTCCAGGCGATCCTCCCCCAGCTTCTGGAAAAGAAGAGTGTCATGATAGCCGCCCACGGCAACTCTCTGAGGGCCCTCATTATGTTTCTGGAGAGGATCTCTCCGGAGAGAGTCCATACCATAGAGGTCCCGACAGGGACCCCCATTCTCTATGAGCTCACCCAGGAGCTCCAGATCATCGATAAGCGGGTCTATACCCAGTAGGGTCTTCCCTCCTCAATCTAGAAAATTGAGGAGCTTCACAATCTCCGGGTCCAACCGATAGCTCTGGGAGGTCACCTCCTCTACAGGGAGGAGGCCCAGCTTCCCCCCATCGTAGATCACAATCTCCCTCTCCCCTCCCTGGAGGAGGTGGTCGATCCCGTGGACGACAAAGGAGGCCCCCATCAGTCGGTCTCGGACGGTAGGGTTTCCCCCCCGCTGGATGTGGCCAAGGATGGTGACCCTCGTCTCCATACCGAGATCCTCCTCCAGCCATCGGGCGACTCCGAGGGTCCTCTTGGTCCCCTCGGCCACAATGGCCAAGATATACCTCCTCCCCCGCTCCAGCTCCTCCCTCAGTATGGCGGTGGCCACCTTCTCGTTGAAATCGACCTCGGGGATGAGGCAGACCTCGGCGCCGCAGGTAAGGGCTGTCATTGCGGCGAGATAGCCACACTCCCTCCCCATGGTCTCCACGACGAAGGCCCTCTTCAGTGTGGAGGCTGTATCTCTGATCCTGTCAACGGCGTCCCGAATGGCGTTGAGGGCCGTATCGACGCCGAGGCAGTACTGGGTTCCGTAGATGTCGTTATCGATGGTTGTCGGAATACCGACGAAGGGGACTCCAAATTCCCGATGGAAGAGCTCCATGGCCCGGAAGCTCCCATCTCCTCCGAGAACGACTATCCCCTCTATCCCCGCCTCCTGGAGCCTCTTGAAGGCCACCTCCCTCCAAGGGGCCTCAAAGAAGCGGGGGCTCCTGGAGCTCCCTATGATGGCCCCCCCTCGGTGGATAATTCCGGCCACATCTCCATAATCTGCCCTCCCGATCTTCCCATCGATGAGCCCCTCCAATCCGTCGTAGATGAAGTAGGGGGTCCCTCCCCGCTCAGAGAGGTATTCGACAAACCGCTTAATGGCCGGGTTCATACCGGGGGCATCTCCGCCACTCCCCATGATGGCTATAACCATTGCAACCCCTTTCTCATGGTATAATGGGGCAAAAAAGTCCCAAAAATGGTCTTCCTCTATGATAACACGATTGGAGAAGGAGAGGTAGAGAGAGCTCTCCAGGAGATCAAGGAGTGGTTTGGTCGGACCCCTGTGAAGAGGGTTTTCAGGAAGAATCTCAAGGATTTTCGGGAGGGGGAGACCCTCTTCGTCCTGGCTCCCGATGGGGAGCTCAAGGTCTGGCTCAACCAGTTGAGGCAGAGGAGGTTACAGCTCTACATTCTCCCCTACTCCGGCAATAGATTGGCCCAGAGCTTCTTTGCCCTTCCGGAGAGCCCCCGAGCCCTCTTTGAGGCGGGGAATTTCACCCAGTGGCTCACCCTCTTTAACGGAGAGGTCCTCCTGGACAGGGTGGTCGTCATGGAGGAGGAGTGGAGCCAGGAGAAGGGGGTGTGGCACGGCCTCCTGAAGAATCTCTCCCATCTCCACCTCTTCAGGACGACGCTCCGGGTGGGGGACCAGAGAATCACGACGGCTCTCCTCATGGCGGAGGGGGGGAGTGAGATCGCCCTGGCCCGAAGGTATCCCCTCTTCCGGGAGGTGAGCTGTGATCGGGTAGCCCTCATTGCCCACGCTCCCCTCTCCCTCCTCGACCTCATCCCCTTCCAGTTGGCCCTGAGAAAGGGGGGAGAGCTTCCCAGGGGGGTCGGGATTGTGAGGAGTAGAGAGATCAAGATGGAGAGTGAAAAGGGGCTCTGTGCCCTTGTCGATGGGGAGAGGCGGAGTTTAGAGGGAAGACTCTCTTTAAGGACTGTCCAGACCCGTCTCCAGATAGCCACAGGTCCCAGGGAGTGCCGCCAGAGTGGACGGGATTCCATTAAGATCGACACTCTGCCGAGGGAGGAGGAGCTCATAGAGTTCTATACAAAGAGGAGACTCCCCCTCTTCCCCATCGCCAGTGAGGAGAGATTTGCGGAGCTCTTCACCAAGATTCGTCAAAACGCCCGACTGGATCTGACATACCTTACCCTGTTAGTCATCAGTGTCCTCATGGCCACCATAGGGCTCTTCCAGAACTCGGCCCCCACAATTATTGGAGCTATGATCTTGGCTCCCCTTATGGCTCCCATTATCTCCTTGGCTATGGGTATTGTCCGATTGGATCCCCCTCTCATAGGGGGGAGCCTCAAGACCCTCCTTGTCTCCATCGCTACTGTCCTTGCCCTCTCGGCCCTGGTGGCCTTCTCCATGCCCTCCCACCATCTGACTCCCCAGATGGCCTTGAGAACCAATCCGACCCTCCTCGACCTGGGAGTCGCCATTCTCTCGGGAATAGCGGCGGCCTACGGTTACGCCAACAGCAGGGTTGGGGAGTCCCTGGCAGGAGTGGCCATAGCTGTCGCCCTGGTCCCTCCCCTCTCGGTGGCCGGAATAGGTCTCGGTTGGGGTGATGGGGAGATATTCCGGAGCGCCTTTCTCCTCTTCGGTGCCAACATTATAGGGATCATCTTTGCCGCAGGGGTGATGTTCTACATCCTCGGCTTTGCTTCCCAAAAATATGTGACGGCGGCCTTTATGATCAAAGTCGCCCTCCTCTCCACCATAGTTATCCCCCTCTACATCTCCACCCGAACCTACTTTCTCTATGAGAGGCTCTACGACCAGATTATGGAGCTGGAACGGGGGGATCTCTCCATCAGGATCCAATCCATCTACAGAAGGGGGGAGGAGACCTATATCGATCTCCAGATCATCGCTCCCAAGAGAGAGATGGCTCAGAAGGTCATTACGGAGCTCCGCAACCGTTTTCGGGGGTACAGATTTGTTGTGAGCTACAGGGAGTTACTCTAGACGGCGAGAACCTCCCCGTAGTGCTTCTTGATCTTCTCGATCTTCTCCTGGGCTATGTCGCTGATGAGACTGACGGTGAGATTCTCTTCGGTGGCGTTGGAGATACTGGTCTCTAGGTTGATGATCTCATTCTTGGCCGCCTCAATCAGCTTGAGCATCTGGGAGAAGATGATGTTGAAACCGCCTCCGTCATCTTTGGTGTGGGCCGATTCGATGAGGCCGTTAATATGGATAAAGTCGAGGCGGTTGATCATCACATTGAGCTCTTTGATGTTGTAGTAGATGGAGCGGAGTTTACTCTTTGTCTGGTAGATATTGTAGCTCAACCCTTTGGAATAGACCGAGAGGAGGTTGAAGAGCTCATTAATGTTGGAGAGAATCTCCCGCTTCTTCTCCTCCGCAATAGTCTTGGCCGAGAGGTTGCGGATCATCTCCTGGAGGAAGAAGACAATCATCTCGATAATGAGTTTGGAGGTGAGGATACTGAAACCTATATCCTCAATGTCCTTCTTGGTATCGTTGATGAGGCCGTTCATCTGGACGATCTTCCGTTCGCTGAGCTCCGCATTCTTCCGCATCTCGTGGGAGAGGGTGGAGAAGCTCACCCCCTCCTTCTTCACCTTGTAACTCTCGATAGAGGCGTTGAGGGAGAGGAGCCGTATATCCTCGGCCAGCTCGAAGATGAACTTACTCTTCTTGTTGAGCTCGTCGTTGAGGTTGAGGAAGAGGCTCACCTTTCCAAAGACATCGTTGAAATACCTGTTGATGCGGAAGAAGAGGGTCTCCAGATTACAGAGAACCTCGATGAACTCCATATTCTCCGGGGTCACCTGGGAGAGGTCAACCTGGCAGTTTTCAACTCTGTTCTTGCTCAGAATCTCCTCTCGGCTCTGGATCTCCGCAAAGAAGGCCTTTTTGGAGAACTCCTCATAGTTCTCAAAGCCCATCTCCTTCAGTTTCTGGAGCATATACTCCAGGGCCGCATCCATACCGTGTCTGTACTCATACTCCAGAACATCTTGGTAGAACTTCGGTATGAGGGAGAAGACCTTGGAGGTGGGTTTCAATCTGATGGAGATATACTTGGTGATCTTCCCATTCTCGTCAACGACTGGGTAGATGGCGGCCAGAACCCAGTAGTAGGTTCCATCCTTCGCCATATTCTTCACATAGCCGACAAAGGGTTTCTTCGATTTGATGGTCTGCCATACCGCCTTGAAGACTGCCCGGGGAATGTCTGGGTGGCGAATGATATTGTGGGGCTTCCCGACAAGCTCGTCCCGACTCATCTTGGCCACCCTCTGGAAGACATCGTTTCCCGTCAGAATCACCCCCTTGGGATCGGTGATGGAGAAGAAGAGCTCATGGATCTCAAAGGGCGACTCTATATTCTTGGGCTCTATCCCCCGCTTGTTGTAAGGGTTGTTATAGACCATCTCCCCCCCTTACCGCAGTGCACGCTCAATATCTTTTGTCGAAACGATGGCGTAGATCTTCATGAGCTCCTTCGTCAATTTCCCAGCTGTATCGGCCAGCTCCGTCATCTTGTCGAAGATCTCATCGTGGTGGTTCTCCTTTTTGAGGCGGATCAACTCTGCCGCCAGGTTGTGGACACTCTTGTGGAGATCCTCAAGCTCGGTGAGGATGGCTATCACCTCATCTCCGTAGTCCTGGAGATCTCTGAAGGCCTCCTGGGAGTAGAACCACCTTCCGAAGTCACAGCTTGTATAGTCTTGGAGGGCGATATTGTCATAACCTTCCAGAATTTTGGCCGTATTGACAAGGTAGATAGAGTGGGCCTCGATGGCGTCGAGAATCTTGGTGACAGGCCGCTTCTTCTGGTTCTCACTACACTTGTCGTACCCCTCGCAGAGCATCTCGATGGTCGAGAGGACCCGGAGCCCCGTTTTGTCTGCCAACTCCTTGGTGATCTTCAGCTCCTGGTTGAGGGAGCGGATCTCATGGCTGAAGGTGTAGATATTCTCCTTCTGCATATTTGTATATTTGATCTGCTCCTGGATGAGCTTGGTCACATTGGAGCTGTTCTGTTTGATCTTGTGGAAGGTTTTGAGGACCATACTGGCCCCCTCGGCGCTGTCCTCCACCACATTTTTGGCGTTGGTGACCACCTTGGCCGTATTGTCCATCTCGTCCATGACGGAGATGGTGACCTCCCTGATCTCACTGGCGCTCTTGCTGGTCTTCTCGGCCAGCTTCCTCACCTCATCGGCGACGACGGCAAAGCCCCGTCCTACCTCTCCTGCCCGGGCCGCCTCGATGGCGGCGTTGAGGGCCAAGAGGTTGGTCTGCTCCGTAATCTCCAGAATGACATTGAGGACATGGTCGATACCGCTGATCTTCCTCTTGAGCTCCTCTGTGGTCTTGGTCAGGTTGTCCATGGCCTTGACCGATTCCAGAATATCCTGGTTGGTCTTGTTAGGATCGTCTCCCCCTGGTCGATCTCATCTGTCGTCGCCTGCTGGGCCTTCTCGATCTGATCGATGCTCTGCATAATAATATCGGTGGTCTTGAGGCTGTCCTCACTGGTCTTGGTGATCTTATCAAAGGAGTTCTGGAAGGTGAGAAACCTATTTTTGAATCTGAAAATCCCCGTTTTGATGAGGGCGGAGTTGAAGATCCCCTCCACCAGTTTCCCACCGCTGGTGATCCAGCGCTGGGTATCGGTCTTGAGGAGGTCCTTGTACTTCCTCTCACACTCTTCGAGGGCCGCTGTATTGACAGCCTCTTTTTCGACGGTATGGCTGTGTTCACTCATGGTCGCTCCTATCACTCTGACTTTTTCTTGGCGGAGAAGATCGCCTCTATCTTGCTCTTGATTTTATCCGGGGTGAAGGGTTTGGAGATATAGTTATTCACACCGGTCTTGAGGGCGAGGATAACGTTCTCCTTTTTGGCCTCCGCCGTCACCATGAGGACCGGAAGGTGTTTGAGATCGGGATCCTTTCTGATCTCCTGGACCAGCTCTATTCCGGTCAGATTGGGCATATTCCAATCTGTGATGACAAAGTCAAATTTGTCGGAGCGGAGCTTCTGAAGGGCAACCTGTCCATCTTCCGCCTCTTCGATATGGACAAAACCCATCTCTTTCAGAATATTCTTTAAGATGCGGCGGATCATGGGCGCATCATCGACAACCAATATTTTGATATTCCTGTCTGGTAGAGCCATCTCTCATTCCTCCTATTGCTTTTGTTTTTTCACAGCATACTCATGGACCATGTGGAGCAGATCCTTCGTGTCGAATTTTACCAAGTGGGCATCCGCATTGACAAAGCGGGTCTTGTCCACCGTCGCCTTATCCGAGAGGGAGGTATTGATGACCACCGGTATTTTGGAGAAGACCGGATCGTTCTTCACCCTCTTGGTAAATGTGAGTCCATCCATGCCGGGCATCTCAATATCACTGATGATGAGCTGTATCTTATCGGTAATATCGACCCCCTCCTGTTCCGCCTTCTGTCTCATCTCCTCTAGGAATTTGAGGCCGTCTATTCCGCTCTCCGCCTCAAATACCCTGTGGCCGTTCTGGGTCAGAGTCTGTTTGATGATCTTCCTCGCCACCTGGGAGTCATCGAGAATGAGGATATTGTAGCTCTCTCCCCGGTGCATATACTCCTCATCGTCGGTAATGGTGAAGACCTTGATCATACCGAGCTCGTCGAGAATTCCCTCGAAATCGAGGAGGAGGAGGAGCTGTCCCTCTTCAATCTCGATGACTCCGACAACCTTTCCCCCCAACTTCTCGTCGATACTGGCTGGAGGTTTCTTGATGTCGGTCCACTTGATCCTCCGGATCCTCTTGGCCTCATGGACGAAGACCCCGATGATCTCCCTCAGGAACTCCATGACGATCACATATTTGTTGGACTTATCCTTGGGGGGTTTGATGCCGATCCACCGCTCCAGGTTGACGATGGGGATCACATCGTCCCTAATTTTGGCCAGCCCCTCTACCTCTGGAGGCATGCCCGGAGAGCGGAAGATACTCTCGGGACGCTGGATCACCTCCTTGACCTTGGCCACATTGACCCCCAGGACCCACTCATAGGTGGAGCCGTCGGGGAGCTCCTCGAACATGCGGAAATCGATGACCTCCAGCTCGTTGGCTCCCGTCTCCAGGATTTTAGGGAGGTAGTTCTTCTTCCTCATGCCGCTTCCTCTTCCTCTTTGAAAAAGAGCTTATCTATGTCCAGGAGGATCAGGAGGTTCTTGTTTCCATACTCCTCCCGGGTGATGATCACCCCTGTAATGAAGCGGGAATCTATCCCTATGGAGTTGATGGGAGCCGGTTGGATCTCCTCCTCCTCGATGGTGATGGCTCCGACCACCTGATCTATCAGGAGTCCGATATTCCCTATGACAGAGTCGATGATCAAGATGAACTCCTGATCGCTCTGGTCCGCCTTGGGCAATCCCAACATCTTCTTGAGATTGACCACAGGGACAATATTGCCCCGGAGATTCATGACCCCCAAGATATGTTCCGGGGTTTTGGGGACCGGAGTGATGTCGAGCCGCTTCGAGATTTTGGTCACATTCTTAATATCGATCCCTATGAGCTCTTCGTTGAGGAGGAAGGCGATGACACGCTGTTCCTCCTTGAACTGATCTTCCAAGGGTTCATTGAGTCCGAGCACTTCGATCTCCCGCATCAGATCACTCCTATCAGATCGCTGCGTTTCTCATTGATGAGAGATTTAATATCGAGTATGAGGACAACCTTTCCGTCCCCTGTAATTGTGGCCCCAGCGATCCCTTCCACATCCTTCAACATCTCTCCTAGAGGTTTGATCACTATCTCCTCTTCGCCGTAGAGATCGTCAACGGCTATGGCGATATTCTTCTCTCCAATATTGATGATGATCACAAATTTATTCTTATCGCTCTTCTCTATATCAAAGAGCTCATTGAGATAGAAGAAGAGATAGACCTCATCACGGAGCATCAGGGACTTATAGATACCCACATCTTTAATGTCGTCCGGTCGGTATTTGATGATCTCCACAACACTAAAGAGGGGAATGGCAAAGATCCTGTCGTTGACCCCTACCATGAGGGTACGGATAATGGCCACTGTGAGGGGGAGCTTCATGGTGATCTTGGTCCCCACATCCTTTTCGCTCTCGATCTCTATGGCTCCCCTCAAGGAGTGGATCACATTGGCCACCACATCCATACCGACCCCCCGTCCCGAGAGGTCGCTCACCTGATCTACCGTCGAGAATCCGGGCATGAAGATGAGCTCGAAGGCCTCCTTGTCGCTCATCTGTTCGGCCTGCTCCGGCTTGATGAGCCCCTTCTCGATGGCCTTCCGCTTCACCTTTTCGGCGTCGATACCCCGTCCATCGTCCTCGATGGAGACAATAATCCGATCCCCCTCCTGGAGGGCGGAGAGGGTGATTGTTCCGGTCTCCGGTTTCCCCTTGGCCAGCCGCTCTTCAGGGGGCTCTATCCCGTGGTCAATGGAGTTTCGGACCAGGTGGATAAGGGGATCCTCCAACTGGTTGAGGATGGAGCGGTCGATCTCTGTATCCTCCCCTTCCAGCTCCAGATTGATCTTCTTCCCCACCTTCTTGGCCAGGTCTCGGACGATTCGGGGGAATTTGCTGAAGATCCGCTTGACAGGTTGCATCCTCAACTTCATCACCACCTCTTGGAGGTCCGAAACGCTCCGGCTCATACCTGCAATAGCCTCATTGAGCTCCTCAATGGCCTCAATATCCTCGCAGTTGGAACGGAAGCGGGAGGTGAGCTTCACTATCCTATTCCTGTCGAGGACCAGCTCTCCCACCAAGTTCATGAGGGTCGTTACCCGCTCTATATCGATCCGGATAGTCTCGCTCTCCTCCTTCTTCCCCCCCTTCTTGGCTTTGGAGGGGTGGGAGGCTGAGGGAGATTGGGGGGCTGGATGGTGCTCCCCCTTCCCTTCCTTAGACCCAGCCTGGGCTGGGGGAGAGGGGGGAGTCTCCTCCTGTCGGGGCTCCTCCTTCCGCTCCTCCTCCGGTGGAGCCAGAAAATCCTCGACATCCTTATTCTCCTCGATGATCTTATCCAATTTCATGATGAGATCCATATCCCGCTCCTCTGGCGGGAGGAGAATGAGCTCGTCCAGAATTTCGGCTATATTCTTCCCCGGATACTTGATGATGAGCCCCTTAATATCCTCATCGACCCCCTCTCTGAAACGGAGCTCCTGTTGGGGCTGGTCCCCTCCACTGGTGGAGGGGGAGTCTCCCTTCTCCTCTCCTCCCTCTCCTCCGCCGTTGGAGGCTGAACTCTCCAATCTCCCCTCCAGAAGGGCGTGGAGCTTGTCCAGTATCGGCTGGATCTCCCCCTTGTCTGGGATCTCCTGCTCATCCCTCAGGGTTTCGATGGAGTTCTTCAGGATGTCTATCCCCTCCAAAATAATATCCATCTTCTCCGAATCCAGCTCCATCTCGTCGTTTCGGAGCTTGTCGAAGATGCTCTCGATGACATGGGCGAGATCGATGACACTCTCCAGCCCGAGGAAGCCGGCCCCCCCTTTGAGGGTGTGCATTCCCCTAAATATCTGGTTGAGGAGCTCCTTGTTGGTCGGATCGTTCTCCAGCTCGATAAGCTCCTGGTCAAGATTTTCGAGGATCTCCTCGGCCTCTTGGATAAACTCCTCAAAAATCTCCTGCATATCCTCGGTAATTGTTATCTGCATCGGTCCCCTTTATTTGAAGAGTCTATCGATCTCTTCTTGGTTGACCTCATTCTCCCATGCAAATCTATCGAGAAACTCTTCTGAACTCTTTATGAGCAGATGCTGGTCCAGGAGTTTCAGAAAATCTTGGACCTTCTGGAGCCTCTGGGTTACGATGTCCTGCATCTGGAGGGCGGTTAGAGCGTCCAGAAGTGTCTGGACATCGATGGCCTCCCCCCGCTCGCTGATCCCTATGCCCTCCTCCAACTCCTTGGAGACCTTCTGGGCACACTCTCCCAACTCTGTGGAAGCCAGTTGTAGGTGGTTGACAGCTATTCTCAAGGCTTCGTTTCTCATGAAATCCCCTCTTTTTCCTGACTTTGGAGCCATTATCGGTATTTTCAATTTATTTTTAAACTGAATAAGAATACAATACTCCCAAATATCGGGAGTTCTGAAGGATTAGGATGGCTGAAGAGAGTGGGTTGAGAGGGGTGGAGAAGGCGGCGATTTTCATATCGGTTCTTCCTGAAGAGGCGACTGTCAAACTCTTCAAGAAGTTTAAGGAACATGAGATCGAGAAGTTGATCAAGACCATTCTCGCCTTGGAGCCCCCCTCCAAGGAGGTTGTCACCAAGGTTCTCGACGAGGCCTACGACTATTTGAGGGAGCTCTCTCCACTCAAATTGGCTCCAGACCACCTCAAACATGTTCTGGAGAAGGCCCTCCCTCCCGAAATTCTGGAGAAACTCCTCGACCAGACCTTCGATACCCAGGAGGGGAAGGCGATCTTCAGCGAGCTGGAGAAGTTGGATAGCAAGGTGGTAGCCAACCTCATCAAAGATGAGCACCCCCAGGTAATCGCCCTGATCCTCTCCCAGTTGAAGCCCACCAAGGCCTCGGAGATCCTCCAGTACATTCCAAAACGGGTGGGGGTCACCAACATTCAGGAGGAGGTGATCAAACGGATCGCCTCCATTGAGAAGATCTCCAACCAGACCCTGAAGGTGGTGGCCAACACCTTGGAGGAGGAGCTCCTCACAATCGGGGCAGGGAGTGAGGAGAGTCTGAGCGGGATAGATATTGCCGCAGAGATTGTCAACGCCCTCCCCAAAGATATTCAGGTGGAACTCCTGGAGGATATTCGCAAAGATGATGAGGTTCTGGCCGACAATATAGAGGAGCGGATGTTCAAGTTCGAGGATATTCTCAAGCTGGACAACAGGGCGATTATCGAGATCCTCAAAAGTGTGGACAAGAACGATCTCATGATGGCCCTCAAAGGGGCGGACGAGGATATTCTCAACAAATTCCTCTCCAACATGTCCAAACGGGCGGCGGAGATGTTCCTGGAGGATATGGAGGTCCTGGGACCTGTGAAGAAGAGCGATGTGGAGAGGGCACAGAAGAAGATTATCGAAGTGATCAAGGATATGATCAACAGAGGGGTCATAGAGTTTGGCAGTGGCGACGAGTATGTCTAAGGAGGGGATAGATGGCTGATGGGGATTTTCTCTCCCAGGAGGAGATAGATGCCCTCTTGGGGGGCGATGATGAGGTTGAAGAGCGGGAGGAAGATGTCGAAGAGATCCGCCCCTTCGATTTTACCGAACTGGAATCCATCAAGAAGGGGGGACTTCCCGGCCTCGACCTCATATATGAGCGGTGGGTCAAGGTCTTCAGGGAGGAGATCAGAAAGGTCCTCCCCAAGATCAATATGGTCAATAAGGAGGCCATCTATATCTCCCGTTTCAATAACTTCATGTACAAGATCCCTATGCCCTCCTCCTACACCACCTTTACGATGAAACCCCTCAAGGAGACAGCCCTCCTCGTCGTCGATTCGAGGCTGGTCTTCACCATTATCAGCGTCATGTTCGGGGGACCTGCCAAACCCTTCAAGGTGGAGGGGCGGGAGTTTACCAAATTGGAGACCTATGTGATCAAGGATTTTATCGACATCGCCCTCAAGACCTTGGAGGAGACCTTCTCGACGGTCTATGAGATCACCATTGAGAAGAAATCGACAGAGCTCAATCCGGCCCTGGCCCGTATTACATCGGGTAATGAGAAGGTGATTATCTGTGAGTCCCTCATCGATATTGACGGCTTCGAGGCCCCTATCTATTTCTGTTTCCCCAACGGGATGTTTCTCCCTATTAAAGATGTGATCTACAGCGACTTCTCCGGAGAGGTCGATCCCCAGTGGGAGGAGCGGCTCCAGGAGCTCCTCATGGAGACCCCCGTCAGGGTCTCCCTGGAACTCACCCGGAAGCGGTTCTTCATGAGACAGATCCTCGCCTGGGATGTGGGAAGTGAGATTCTCCTCGATGTGAGCAGGGAGGATCCGGCCACCCTGAAGGTGGAAGATGAGCCCAAATTTAACTGCAGGTTGGGGAAGGTGAAGGATAGGTATGCGGCTCTCCTCAAGGAGGAGGTAGTGAGAGAGGAGGAAGAGGGTGAGTGAGAAGGGAAAAGATGGGGAGGCACTGGAAGATCTGGAGATGGAGGAGAAAGGGGAGATGGTGAGAGAGAATGGAATGCCCTATGGAGGTATAGGTGACCATGGTCCCGATGGAGAGAACTCCAAACTCTCCCTCCTCCTCGATATTCCCCTGGAGGTGACTGTCGAAATAGGGACGACGGAGATGCTCATAGAGGAGGTTCTGAAACTCAATCCCAACTCTATTATTGAGCTGGACCGCTATATCAATGAGCCCATCGATCTCAAGATCAACGGAAAGGTCATCGCCAAGGGGGAACTCTATACGGTGAAGAGCAACTTCGGGATCAGGATTACCCAGATCGTCACCCCCGAAGATCGCCTCAAAATCCTCGATATGAAAGGGTAGAGAGTATGGCACTAGAGATGCAGTCCCTCTATATTCTGGCGGCAGGGAGCTCCCGGGCCATGGAGGCGGTAGATAGGGTCAATAACAATCTGGCCAATGTGAAGAGTGACGGTTTCAAGAAGATGGTGGTTCGGGAGATGACCCAGCGGCTCGACGAGAATAGGGGGGACAGTAGGGAGCTCTTTGCCTTCCCCCGTTTCAAAGAGTCCCTGGTCTCCCTGGAACAGGGACCCCTTCGGGAGACCCAGAACCCTCTGGACTTTGCCATTGAGGGGGAGGGGTTCTTCACCTTTGAGAAAGGGGGGGAGACCCTCTACAGCAGGGATGGGAAGCTCTTCCTCGATCCAGAGGGGTATCTGGTCGATGAACAGGGGGCCTTCCTCCTGGATGATGGAGGGAAGCGGATCCTCCTGGACCCGACAAAGTCGGTGGAGCTCACGGAAGATGGGAGTATCTACCAGGAGGGGGAGCTGGTGGCCAAGGTGGCTATCCAGAGCTTCGACAGAGTTGAAGCTGTAGGGGGGAGCTACTATAGGGGAGTAGGGAACCCCAGGGAGGGGGAGTACCGACTCCACCAGGGCTTCCTGGAGGGGAGCAATGTGGATCCCCTCATGGAGATGGCGGAGCTCATAACGGCCCAGCGCCGCTTTGAGATCTACGGGAACCTGATGAGGTCCCTAGACCAGCTTAACCAGAAGAGTAACGAGATCGGAAAAGCTTAAGGAGAGAGAATGATACGAGCCCTCTGGACATCGGCGTCGGGCATGAGCGCCCAGCAGACAAATTTGGATGTGGTCTCCAACAATATAGCCAATGTCAATACTGTCGGCTACAAGGAGAGCAGGGCCAACTTTGAGGATCTCATCTACCAGAATATCAAGGATCCCGGAGTGGTCAGTGCCGATGGGACCCAGGTGCCCTCCGGCATCCAGATAGGTCTCGGGGTGAAGGTGAGCGATGTGAGTAAGAGCTTCCAGCAGGGGAGTCTCAAACATACGGAGAGGGAGTTGGACCTGGCAATTGAGGGGGACGGCTTCTTCAAAATCGAGCTCCCCGGAGGGGGAGAGGCCTACACCCGGGCCGGCAATTTTCAGGTGGACAGCGAGGGCTATCTGGTGACAACAGAGGGGTACAAACTCCAACCCAATATCCAGATCAACTCCCCCGAGACTCTGGTCAGCATCGCCATCAGCCCCAACGGGAAGGTGAGCGCCGTCAGAAATGAGGGGGGGGTCCAGACCGTCGAGGAGTTGGGAGAGATCAAACTCTACCGCTTCATCAATCCGGCCGGCCTCAAGAGTTTCGGACAGAACCTCTACCTCCAGACCGAGGCCAGCGGAGAGGCTGTCGAGGGGGATCCCAACAGTGACGGTTTTGGAAGGCTCCAACAGGGATTTCTTGAGAGCTCCAATGTCAATATTGTAGAAGAGATGGTCAATCTCATCGTCGCCCAGCGGGCCTATGAGATGAACTCCAAGGGGGTCACTACCGCCGATGAGATGCTCCGTACCGTTGCCAATCTCAAATCCTAAGGCCCTCCTCCTCTCCCTCCTCCTCGCCCTCCCCTCTCTGGCAGGAACAGAGATTATCCTCAAGGGAGAGGCCCCCTTCCGCCCCTCCCTCCGTCTGGCCGATGTGGCCACAATCAAGGGGGGGAAGGAGCGGATCCTCCGTTTCCTCAGAAACCTCAAGATAGGGGGGGAGATCCTCAGAGATCGGCAGGTTACGGCAGAGGAGATCAGAGGGCTCCTGGCGGAGAACCTCATCGACCTCGACCATATCCACATTTCGGGCTCAAAGGTGGTGCTCTACTCCAAAAAGGCCAAGCTGACCAGGGAGGATCTGGAGAGGCTCATCAGGGAGTATATCTCCAGCCACTACAGCGGTATCGAGGTCCGCTCCCTCTCCCTCCGGTCCAGGGAGATCCCCATTCCAGGGGGGAGGTACAGGGTCGAGATTGGAGAGCGGTCTAGGACCTTTGCCCACCTCTACCTCCAGGTCAAAATCTACGGCAAGGGGGAACTCATAGAGAGCCTCCCTGTGACGGCCAATGTGGTCCAGTATATTCGGGTCCCCTATGCTCTCAGACCCATCAAGAAGGGCTCCCTCATCGGTGAGAAAGATATTGTCTGGAAGGAGGTCCGTCGGAGGAACTCCCGCCAGAGGGCTCTGAAGCCGGAGGAGATCCTCTCCCATCGGGCCAGAAGGGATATTGGGGAGGGGAGAGAGATCCGACCCTCCATGGTGGAGCCCGACTACCTGGTCAAAAAGAGGAGGAGTGTGAAGATCCTCTATGAACGGGGAGCTATCAGGATTGAGCTCTTGGGACTGGCCCTCCAAAACGGGGAAAAGGGTGATATAATACGGGTGAAAAATCTATCCTCCAATAAGGTACTCCGATGCAAAGTTATCTCCTCCGGCTTGGTATCCTATCTGCCCTGATCCTCCTCTTGGGGGGGTGTGGCCAGAAGAGGAGGCCCCCTGAACCCCCAAAGGAGTTGACCCCTCCCAAATTGGGGGAGATTGAGGCCCCCCGCTCTCCGGGATCCCTCTATAGTGGCTACGACAACCTCTTCAGCGATGCGAAGGCCTACAATGTGGGGGATATTCTGACAATCAGGGTGGTCGAGAATGTACGGGGATCCGGGAGTACCGATACCAAGACCAGCAGGAGCCACAAGATGAACCTCGACTTTCCCAGTCCGACAGTCGGAAATAGGAAGGTCTTCAACAGGGAGAAGCTCTTCGGTTTCGACCAGCAGTCCTCCAATACATTCCAGGGAAAAGGGGGAACCAACAGGAGCGCCCGGCTCATTGCGACCATCACAGCCCGGGTCGTCAAGGTCTATCCCAACGGCAACCTCTTCATTGTCGGAAAGAAGTATATCACCATCAACAGCGATACCCAGATCCTCAGGATCTCGGGTATTGTCAATCCGGCCTACATCGAGGCCGACAACTCCATAGACTCCAGCAGGATTGGGGATATGTATGTGGAATATAGGGGTAAGGGGTTTATGAACCAGACCCAGGAACCTGGGTGGCTGGCCAATCTCCTCATGAAAATCTGGCCCTTCTAGGGAGGGAAATATGAAGGTACTCTCTCTCTTCCTCCTCCTGAACCTCTGGCTCCTGGCTGCTCCGGTGAAGATCGGGAGCGAGGTCAATGTGGTCGGAGTTCGGGAGAACTATCTGACAGGGTACGGAATAGTTGTGGGGCTCCAGGGAAGCGGGGATGGGACGACAACCAAATTTACACTCCTGAGTATTGCCAATATGTTGAGGAAGATGGGGGTCAATATAGATCCTGCCAGCGTCAAGAGTAAGAATGCGGCGGCTGTCATTGTGACGGCCAAACTCCCCCCCTTCGCCAAGAGCGGCATGGTGGTCGATGTGACCGTCTCCTCCCTGGGAGATGCCAAGGATATTGGAAACGGGATTCTCATAAGGACCCCCCTCCTCGGACCGGATAAACGGATCTACGCCTTCGCCCAGGGGCCCGTCTCGACGGGGGGAGGTTACACCCAGTCCAATCGGGGGGGGAAGGTCCAGAAGAACTATACGACGACCGGGGTTATCCCCAACGGCGCCATCATCGAGCGGGCCCTCCCCTTCTCCTTTGACAACCTCCCCCGCCTCACCCTCACCCTCAAACACCCAAGCTTTGAGTTGGCCAAGAGGATAGCCGACAGGATCAACCTCCACTTTCGGGAGCCCCTGGCCCGGGCCGTCGATCCCTCCACGGTGGAGGTGGAGTTCAAGATCGATCGGGAGCGGGTCCCCTTTGTCTCGGAGATTCTCGGACTGACCATCGAGAGCAGTAGCGAGCCGACTATTGTCATCTACGAGCGGACGGGGACCGTCATTATGAGTGGCGATATTAAGATCGATACTCCGGTCTATGTCTCCCATGGGGACATCTATGTCTCGGTCCAGAAGAGTCCGGCCGTCTCCCAACCCCCTCCCCTCTCTGGAGGGGAGACGGTGGCCGGTCAGAAGGTGACCACAACGGTGGCAGAGGAGAACGGGAGGATCTTCGGCATAGAGAGCCCCTCACTCAAGGACCTTGTGGAGGCCCTCAACCAGTTGGGGATCTCCCCTAGAGACCTTATAGCCATTATTGAAGCTATCAAAAGGGCTGGAAAGATCCACGCCAAAATTATCATTATGTAGGATGGAACGATGCGAATAGATGGAGTAGGCCCCTATTGGGATCTCAATGGACTCTCCCAGATTAAGGATAGCTCCGGGACAGCCCGAGCCTTTGAAGAGGAGCTCCTCCACCTCTATCTCAAGGAGGTGGAGAAGGAGTTTGAGGAGAGCCCCCTCTTTGGAGGGGGGATGGCCGGAAAGATCTATGCCGATCTCTTCGCCATGGAGCTCTCCAGAACGGTAGCCTCCACCGATTCCATCGGTATTCGACAGGTGGTGGAGGAGGCCATAAGACGGTATAGTGGGGAGGACAATGGCTGAAGGGATCAATCTCATCATCAACAAGGTCAATGAGCACTCCGATGCCATTATTATCGTCCTCATTCTGGCCATTCTGGGGTCTATGGTTCTCCCCGTCCCCCCCTTCATTCTGGATATTCTGCTGACGGCCAGTATCACTCTCTCCCTCGTCATGCTCATGACGACAGTCTATGTCAACAACCCCCTCCAGATTTCGGCTTTCCCCTCCCTCCTCCTCATCGCCACCCTCTTCCGCCTCTCCCTCAATGTGGCGACGACCAGGAGAATTCTCCTCCATGGCCATGAGGGACCGGACGCCGCCGGAAAGGTGATCGAGAGTTTCGGCCAGTTTGTGGTCGGTGGAAACTATGTGGTCGGGATCATTGTCTTCATCGTCCTCGTCACCATCAACTTTATCGTCATCACCAAGGGGACGGAGCGGATCAGTGAGGTAGGGGCCCGATTTACCCTGGATGCGATGCCCGGAAAGCAGATGGCCATCGATGCCGACCTCAACGCAGGGCTCATCGACGAGCAGGAGGCCCGGAGGAGGCGGGAGGAGATTGCCAAGGAGGCCGACTTCTACGGGGCTATGGATGGGGCCAGCAAGTTTATCAGGGGCGATGCCGTGGCCGGGATCATCATCACCCTCATCAACATTATCGGCGGAATTGCCATAGGGACCCTCCAGCACGGCATGGATATAGCGACGGCGGCGGCCAACTTCACACTCCTCACAGTCGGTGACGGACTGGTCAGCCAGATACCCTCCCTCATCACCTCGACAGCCGCCGGCCTCATGGTGACCCGGGCCGTCAGCGAATCCAACCTTGGAAAGGAGATCTTCTCCCAGCTCACCAGCTTCCCCAAGGCCCTCTATATGGCGGCTGGAGCCCTCTTGGTCATGGCCCTCGTCCCCGGTATGCCCGCAATTCCCTTTACTGTCTTGGCCCTTCTGGTGGGAGGGGCCGGGTATATGATGCAACTCGATCTCAAGAGTAAAGAGGTCCGGGAGGCCGAAGAGCGGGCCCAGGAGATCATTAGAGAGAGCTCCAAGGGTGAAGAGGAGGAAGAGGAGGATTTCATCGCCCAGCCTGAGACCATCGCCTTCGAGATCGGATACGGTCTGATCCCCCTTGTCGATGAGGAGCAGGGGGGAGAGATGATCAAGAGGATCAAATCCCTCCGGAAACAGTTGAGTAGGGAGCTGGGACTCATGGTCCCCCTGATCCATATCAAGGATAATTTGGAACTGGGGAGTGGAGAGTACCGAATTCTGATTAAGGGGGTCGAGGTGGCCCGGGCCCAGGTGGAGCCCGGAAAGCTCCTGGCCATCGATACCGGCCAGACCCGGGGGAAGATTAATGGAAAGGAGACCACAGAGCCCACCTTCGGATTGAAGGCCTACTGGATCGATGAGAGTCAGAAAGATGATGCCAAGATGTTGGGCTATACGGTTGTCGATATTCCGACGGTGATCATTACCCACCTTTCGGAGGTGATCAAATCCCACTCTGCCGAGATTCTGGGACGGGCCGAGACCAAGGAGTTGGTGGACGCCTTGGCCAAGAGGTACCCCATTGTCAAGGAGATCGTCCCCGAACAGGTCTCCTACTCCATACTCCATAGGGTCCTCCAGAACCTCCTCCGGGAGCAGATCCCCATCAAAGATCTCCTCACAATTATTGAGTCCCTCTCCGATAATATTGGCAAAACGACCGATACAGATATTCTGACAGAGCTGGTGAGAGAGTCCCTCTCCCGTCTCATCACCTCTATCTACGCCAAAGATGGGGTCCTCTACGCCATGACCCTAGGGAGCGAGAGTGAGGAGTATCTGTTTGAGAAGATCAAGGAGTACAATGGAAATCTCCCCCCCCTCGATCCGGCCCGGCTCCAGAACCTCATTGTCCAGATCAACTCCCATATGGAGCGGTTTGTCGTGGAGGGGAGAACCCCTCTCCTCCTCACCTCATCGGCTGTCCGCAGATTTGTACGGAAACTCATTGAGCCCTACCTCCCCACTGTGGCGGTCCTCTCCTACAACGAGATCGAACCGAAGACCAAACTCAATGTGATCGGAAGGGTTGAGCTCTAATGGAAATCATCAAATATGAGGGGTATAGCCTTGAGGATCTCATAGCCCAGGCCAAGAGGGAGCACGGGAAGAATGTGAGGATTATCAGTTATGAGGTGATCGACGAGGGTATCCCCCCCTTCAAACGGAAGCGGTACTCCCTTCTGGTTCAGGTGGCCACACCGGAGGAGGGGTTCTTCGAACTCCTGGCCAAGGAGGAGCGGAGCGAGGAGATCGATAGGTTTCTGGAGCGGATCGAGGAGATGATCGATAAGAAGATAGCCCCTCTGAAAGATGCTCTGACCCAGCGGTGCGAGGTGGGGTTGGGGGAGGCCGTTGTCCCCCCGGGAGGGGAGGAGATCCCCTTCGAGGAGCAATTCAAGGAGTTTACAGGGGACGCCCTCGATCTCATCCGGCTCCTCATCAAGAAAGATGTGGATCCCAAGGTGGCCAAGGAGCTGGTCAAGGAGTCCTGCGGATTCGATATAGATGCCAACAAGTTTGACCTCAACACCTCCTTTTTCAGAGAGGCCCTCACCAATGGGATCGAGAAGAAGATCAAGTTCAAGGGACCTCTCAAGCTCCAGAAAGGGGCCTTTCGGGTCATCGCCTTTGTGGGACCGACAGGTGTCGGAAAGACGACGAACCTCTTCAAGATAGCTTCGGAACTGGTCCTCAACCAGAAGCTCCGGATCGCCACTATCAGTATCGATACCTTCAAAGTGGGAGCCATCCAGCAGGCCCGCTCATTCTCCAACATCCTCAATATCCCATTTTTCGCCATCTCCGATTCTAAAAATCTGAAGAAGACCATCCAGAACCTCCAGGGATACGATGTAGTTCTCATCGATACGGTGGGGAGGAGCCATTACGACTACTGGCGTCTCGGAGAGATGAAGGAGATCCTTGGAGGGAGCAGTGACTTCATGGATGTGATTCTGGTCATCAGCTGTAACTACAAGAATAGTGAGGCCATAGAGATTGTCAACAGGTACAGAACCTTCTTCCCCATAGATTCCATCTTCTTCACCAAGATCGATGAGACCCATAAGCCGGGGATACTCCTCAACCTCCCCATCAAGACAGATATACCGGTCTCTTTCATCAGTATTGGGCAGAAGGTGCCGGAGGATATCCGGGTACTCAATCCAGAGCGGATGGCAAAATATATTCTAGGTGAGATATAATGAACGATCAGGCATGGGGACTGCGTGAGCTCGTTGCAAAAAAGGGGATACAGAACAGCAAATTCATCACCATAGCCAGTGGGAAGGGGGGTGTCGGGAAGACCAATTTTGCCGTCAATTTCGCCTATGTCATGGCCAATGAGTTCCAGAAGAAGATTCTCCTCATCGATGCCGATATAGGGATGGCCAACATCCATCTCTTCCTGAGTACCGACCCCAACAAGAATATGAAAAACTTCTTTGGCGGAACCAAGCTGGAGGAGGTGATTCAAGAGGCCTACGGCTTCGATGTCCTCCTGGGCTTCTCTGGAATAGACGAGCTCCGAGATCTGGACGAGATCTCTGTCCAGTCGGTCATCTACGATCTGGAGCGGGTCTCCCAGAACTACGACTATGTGGTCATCGATACCAGCGGAGGGGTGGACGAGAAGGTTATGAGTTTCCTCAGGGCCTCCAGCAAATCCTATATCATCACAACTCCGGAACCGACGGCCCTCACCGATGCTTACGCCCTCATCAGGTCTATCTACAATCTCTACGGCTACCAGAATTTCAAGATTATTGTCAATATGTGTCGCACCGAAGAGGAGGGACAGGGGGTCTTTAATAAACTGAAGATGACGGTGAAGAAGTTTTTAGGGATCGATATAGAACTCTTAGGTATTTTACCCTATACTAACAATCTCCCCCAGGCAGTGAGAAATAAAGAGTTGGTTGCCATGAAATATCCGAAAGACCTCTTTACCATGAGTGTGAAGCGGATATGTGAGATAGAAGCGAAGATCCAGCAACCTCCACAGGATGATGAACACTTCTGGCAGAAGATTTTTGATTTCATGGGAAAATAGCGAGCAGGTATGAAAGTCAGTATTGAAGAGAAACAGCGGATTATCCTGGAGAATACCGCACTCGTGAAGAAGGTGGCGAGTAAGATCTTTTTCAAACTTCCCAAGGACTCCGGCATCGAATTTGACGAGCTGGTCAATACGGGGATCATCGGCCTCATCAAGGCCATCGACAAATTTGACGAGAAGAAGGCCCGCTTTTCGACCTACGCCTACATCAAGATACGGGGAGAGATTCTGGACTACCTCCGCTCCCTCCACATCATGCCTAGGAGTATGCGGGAGAAGATCAAGAGGGAGAAGGAGGAGGGGAGAGATGTCCCCCTCTCCAACCTGGCCATTATGATCAGTATGGAGAAGGCCCTGGGGCAGGAGGAGGGATCGGCCCGCCTCATCGACATTATGGTCAGTGAAGAGCAGGGGCCAGAGGATAGGGCGGTCCAGTCCCAGCTCCACGAGAAGGTACGGGAAGCCATGGAGCAACTCAATGAGAAGGAGAGGAGGACTCTCCAGATGTTCTTCTTTGAGGAGAGGGAGCCCAAGGAGATAGCGAAGGCCCTCAAGGTCTCCCAATCTCGGGTCTCCCAGATAAAGTCTCAAGCCATTAACAAGCTGAAGAGGCTCTTGAAAGATATGGAGTAGAGTATGACCACCATTTTCAATCTCCTCCTCGATTTCCGAGGGTTGGGAAGAGAGGCCAATCGGCAGGGAGAGAGTGTGAGAGGAGGGAGGGGAGATTCCTTTGAGAGTCTCCTCCTCCGTTATGGATCCCATGGAGAGGAGGACGCCCAGGGGAGGGTCTCCAGGGGGAGATCTCCCAGAGCCCAGGAGAGGGGAGGAGAGGGGAGAGCTCTCCAGGAGGAGAGAGGGGGAGTGAAGGGGGAGAGAGCTCCCTCCAGAGAGCTCCCTCCACTCTCCAACACCAAGGGGAGAAAACCTCTCCCGACAGCTGGGAGCCTATCGGAGCGGTTTTCCAGAGAGATAGGGGAGAGAGCTATCCAGGGGAGGAAAAGGGGTTTTGAAGGGGCCGATCTACCCAGAAGCACCCCTCCCCATCCAGAACCTCTCCAGAGGGAGTCTGTTGGAGAGAGGGGAGGAGATTTTCTCCCCTCCCAGAGGGAGATCCAGAGAGAGCCCCCTCCTTCCGAGGGAGAGGGGCTGTTCTCCTCTCCTGAGAGGGGAGAGATGGGGGAGATCGTCGAGGGAGGAGATGGAGGAGGGAGAGCTCCCAGGGGAGATAGAGTCCCCCTTCCCTCCCCTCCTCTCCATGGGGAGGAGTTCCCCTCTCCCCCCTCCCTTTCCCTTTCGGAAAATCCTTCCCAGGGGGAGGGGGAGAGAGGTCCCTTCCCACTAAAGGTCTCCCTCCAACTCCCATCCCCCCTGGAGAGAGGGGAGGACCATCCTTCCCTGAAGGGGGAGAGGAAGAACCGTATCCAGGGAGAGATCGGAAAGGGGTCTTCCCCTCTCCACCACTCCAGACCGAAGAGAGGGGGGGGAGCTCCAGAGGAGGTGAGAGGGGGAGCGGTCTCTCCCGAGAGAGCGGTAGGTATGGGTTCTCCAGCTCCCTCCACCTCCACTCCGTCTAGCCCCGCTCCATCGGCTCCCCCAGATCCAG
>JAADDW010000037.1 GCA_013153715.1 Campylobacterota bacterium
TTTTTTCTTTTTTCTTTGGTTTTTCTTAAACTTTCTTTTATTTTTTGTCGTTTTTCAAGGGGTATAGTCATTTTGAAAACCTCTATAATATTAGAATATTATAGCAGATTGACGATTAGAGAGTTTTGAGAGTTTCTAAAGAAACTCTCTGCCATTTATCACCTGTTTAAAAACATGCATTCTGGCAATTTTTTCGTAAATTTTGGGATAGATAATCTTGCTACAATTGTCACAAGATATGGTAGACCTCTATTGCTCGATGGCAAGTCATTGAAATCTAAGAAAAGGTTCGCTCACCGAACGAATGGCAGGGTGAGAATGACCCGAACTTACGCCTATAGGGAGGGTTAATACTCTCGTTGAGGCGGGAAGCCCCTCGTTGAAATGAGGGAAAGGTCACTGAAGTTGTGGAGGTCATGGCATAGAGAAGGAGTGGTATGGAGAGTGGTTATCTCAATGGCGGGAGTATGCACCATGGAGGATCTCTAGGGGGGAGGATTCTCTCCCATCTCCTGTGGGGTTCCCTCATCTTCTTGGTCCTGATCCTCCCCGATCTTCTCTTCCTCCTCTGGGAGCCCCACTACCTCCATCTGGGCTGGGGGAGCCTCAAGGGTTTTGGGGCCCTCTGGCTCTTGAGTCTCCTCATACTGGCGGTCTCTCCCAGAGCTCTAGCCTTTCTCTTCTTTCTCCTCATTGCCCTCCTAGGGGTGGCTCAGGAGATCCATTTCGCCTTCTTCCACAGCTATATCAAACCCTATGAGATCCCCCTCCTCTTCTCCCAGGGGGAGGAGATTATTGAGACCCTCTCCAAGGTGTGGAGTTATCTCCTCCCTCCCCTTCTCCTCCTTCTCCTCCAGCTCTCCCTCATCGGATGGCTCCTCTGGCGGAGTCATCCCCTCCAGTGGCGGTTTATGGGGTGGGTGGTGGCTCTCCTCCTGGTGGCGGGACCTGTAGTAGCCCACAAGAGGAAGAGGGCCTATGTCTTCATGCCCAAGGCCCATGTTCTCGGGGCGATCAACAGCTACACGACTATTAGCTGGTTCCTCGGAAAGGAGCTCTTCAGAGAAGAAAAGGAGAGGGAGTATCCCCCCTACCGTGTTGAAGCCCTGGAGATCGATCCTCCCCAGAATATCATTGTCATCATGGGGGAGAGTCTCAACGAGCGGTACATGAGCCTCTTTGGGTTCCCCAAGGATTCCACCCCAAAACTCCGGGAGTTGGCCCGGAGAGATAGCCATTTTCTCTACCAGAGAGGATGGAGTTGCGGTGTCACAACAGATGTGGCCCTCCCCACATTCTTCCTCCTGAAGCGGGAACCCGATAACAGAAACCCCCTGATCGATAACCGTTCCAATCTTGCCGCCTTGGCCAAGAGAGGGGGATTTCGGGTCCACTTCATCACGATGCAGAACCCTATGCTCCTCAGCGGTTACATTGGAGGGTTCACAGATGAGATAGTCGCCCTCAAGGGGTATGATGGGGAGCTCCTCAAGAAGTTGGAGGAGATCGATTTTGGGAAGAGGAACTTCATTATCCTCCACCAACGGAACTCCCATAGCCCCTATGAGAACTATACCCCCCCGGATTTCTGGTTTTTCCCCTTCCAGGGAGAGGATTTCCATAGCTACATGTTCCACAGCTACCTCAACTCCCTCCGCTACACCGACTCCATTCTCTCCCGGATCTTCCAGCTGGTCCAGGATCTCAACAGCTCAGCTGTAGCCTTCTTCACATCGGACCACGGAGAGATGATGGGATTTCCCGATGAGGGGGGGAGATATGGCCATGTTGTTCTGGATTTTGCCGATGCCAGAGTCCCTTTTCTCATCTACTACAACGACCAAATTGATCCCCGGCTCCTCCCCCATCTCCAAAAGGTGAGATCGATTGTTTCCCACTTCCAGTTTGGAAAGATCATAGCCAACACCCTCGGTTTTCAGGTTATCGATCCAGAGGAGAATGGGAGCTACTATATCAACGGAGTCGATCTTCTGGGGAGGAGCGGTTATCTGGAGTATTCAGGTAGGGAGCGAGGCGGCGGAGCCCCTCGGTAATATCAATTCCGTCGTAGTAGTTCCCTACCTCCCGTCTATTCTTGGCTGGGGGTCTCCCATCTGGAAAGAGGGAGGGGTCGTAGAGGGCGGTACTCCAGGGACCGAAGGGGGCCGAAATGGTCCAGTTGGTAGCTCCGAAGAGGCCGATGGTTGGTGTCTTCTGGACTGCGGCGATGTGCATGGGGGCCGAGTCGGTGGAGACGACGAGGAAGGCCTCTCTCAAGATATGTTTGAGCTCCCCTATGGTTGTCTTGCCGGCGACAACCTCCACCCTTCCCGCCAATTTGGGGGCGATTCCTCTAATATAATCCACCTCATCTCCGCTCCCCGTCAGGAGGAAGGGGAGTTGAAAGCGGTCGGTGAGAATACGGCTGAACTCCACCCACTTTTCTGGTGGGAGCCTCTTGGAGAGCCAGGAGGGGCTGGATCCCATATTGAGGACGATGTAACTGGGCTCCTTGGGATGGAACTCCCTATCCAGTGGTCCCACCAGACCGCTCTTTGCCGCTATTTGATGGAATATCTCCGTAACACTCTGCTCCCTCTTCACCCCCTCATTCCCTACCCGCTCCTTGAGAAAGAGGCCGATAAACCTGCTCCGATCGTTGCTCTGGAGGTCGATGAAAAGATCTATCTGCTTCCGTACTCTGGCTATGAAGGTGAGGAGAGAGAGGGGAGATTTGGAAGGGAGGATGATGAACTCTTGGAACTCATCTCGGAGGAGCTCATATCCGATGGGGGAGGTGAGGATTGTCGGGGGGGTTTGAAAGGCTCGGAGGACGGGGAGTGCCGCCGCAATATCTCCTAGTGCGCTGTATCGATAGACTCCGATCTTCTTCATAGGAGCTCCAGTATCTTCTGGGCTACGAAGCGGTACCCCTCCTGGTTGAGGTGGATGGCATCCAGGTAGTGGTGGGGTTGGATGGAGTCGAAGAGTTTGACCAGATCGGCATTTCGATACCTCTGGGCTACCTCCTCCATAATCTTATTGTACCGGGCTATGTCGGGATTTCTGAACCTCTCCCTCCGATGGGGGGGAGTTTCGATGAAGATGGTCCGAATTCCCCTCTCGGCGATGGAGGCCAGATTCTCTCTGTACTCCTCTGGAGGGACGACAAATTTCTCGCCGAGGAGTCGATTGAGCCCCAAGGAGCGGGCACTCTTCTTGTACTTCTTCACAATCTTCCGACCGATCCGTCTCCACAGAGTGTCAGGGTAGTAGAGGACATAGGGGGCGTACTTGAAGGTTCTCCAGCTATCGACCAGTCCAAAGGCGACGATGACCAGATCGGCCTCCCTCTCCTCATTGAAGATGATCCGCCCCTCCCTGGTTGTGGACATGGTGATAGCCCTATTCCTCACGGGGAGTCCCAGCTCCTCTCCCACAATATCGATATAGGTCTCTCCCCGATACCGATTGGCTCCCCCCATATTGCAGTCTCCTATTCCGAGTATCACATTAACCCTCCATGATCTTTCGGTAGAGATCCCTATACTCCCTAGCCACCCGCTGGAGTGTGAAGCGGTGGCGGATCTCCCTTACCTTCTCAAATTGCTCCCTGTAGCTCCTGTAGTTCCTGTAGAGATCGGTAATCTTCTCCGAAAGTTCCCTGTGGGAGCAGAGAAGGGAAGGGGGGAGGATCTCGTTGCTCCCTCCAACCGGAGTGGAGAGGATGAGGTTACTGTAGAAGAGCCCCTCGATGAGGACCCTACTGAACCCCTCCCTATGGGAGGAGATAATCTGGAGGTGGGCCCTCCTCTGGAGAGAGGCTGTATCGTCCCGCATCCCGAGGAGGTAGACCCTCTCCCCCAGCTGGAGCTCTCCTATCAATCTCTCCAACTCCTGTCGCTCCTCTCCCTCCCCCACAATCCAGAGTCTGTAATCGAAGGGGAGGGGGGCGACAGCTCTGATGAGGAGATCAAACCCCTTCACCTTCCTCAAGGCTCCGATGGCAACCATTGTGAAGATCGGTTCCAGCTCCTGAGGGGGAGAGGGGAGGGGCTCTATCCCGTTGTAAATCACCTGGGCCCCCTCTATTCCTGCTACCGCCTCCCTGGAGACCCCTACGAGATGGGGAACTTTCCGAAATATCCGACTCTGGCGGGAGTTTCTTTTGGTGGCCACAAAGGGAAAACCCATTATCTTCCAGAGGGGGTAGAGGAGCTGGGTCCCCTTGGCTCCGTGGCTGTGGACAATATCGACCTTCTCCCTCCTGATCAGTTGCGCCAGCTCCCAGAGGAGGAAGGGGTTGGAGCGGGTGGGATGGGACCTCAAGGGGATGACCCGAACCCGAGGGCTGAACCGCTCCCTGAAAGTGCACCCCCTCACAACGGGGGCGATAACCTCAACCTCCTTGGAGAGCTCATTGGCCAGCTCCACTACGCTCCTTTCGGCCCCCATATAGCCCTGGGAGGCGATGAACTGGAGGACTTTCATAGGAGTTCCCTGTAAACGGAGAGGGTGCCCTCCACCATCTTTTCCAAGGAGAAGTGTCGGGCTACATGGTCCCGAAGCCCTTGGGGAGGGTGGGAGAGGACCATCTCCACCTTCTCGACAAATTCATCGACATTGGAGGGATCGAAGAGGAGCCTCCTCTCTGGAACAATATCGAGACTGCCGCCGTGGTGGGAGGCGAGGATAGGGGTCTCCATGGCCATCGCCTCTACTAGAGTCCTTCCGAAGCTCTCCGGTCTCTTGGAAGCACTCACCACAATATGGCTCAATCTATAGATCTCGGCTAGTCTCTGTTGAGAGCCGACAAATCGGATCTTGTCTCCCACTCCCAACCGCTCTGTAACTCTCTTCAGCCTCTGGAAATAGCCTTCCCGCTTCCGATGGACTCCCCCGACAATGAGGAGAACTCCGTCGATCTCCTCCATGGCTTTGATGAGAAATTCATAATTCTTGAGCTGGGTAATCCGTCCAACCGCTGTGATGACCACCTTCCCCTCCAGATCCCACCTCTTTGAGAACTCTTCCATAAACTCCCTATCGACCCTCTCTGGATCGAAGAGCTGGAGATCGACCCCCCTGTGGACTATGCGGACCCGATTGGGTTCCACTCTGTAGTTTCTGGTGAGGTACTCCTCAATAGGACGGCTGACACAGATGACCCTATCCCCTTTAGCCATAATGGCGCTGTAGGGTGAGACCGAGTAGAAACCGTGGACCGTTGTGACAAAGGGGCGATCCCCTTTGGCGAAGAAGGCGAGCCAGGCCGGAATTCGGCTCCGGGCATGGATAATATCGGGGTCGATCTCCTCAAAGATTCTCTTCAATTGGATTGTGCGCAAGGGAAAGGTAAAGGGATTCTTGGAGGCGACAGGGGCTCTGATATGGACTCCTCCGTCGGCCACAATCTTTTCGACCAACTTCCCTCCGCTACTCACGACGAAGCTCTCATGCCCCCTCTTGACGAGCTCCCTGTTGAACTCGACGACCCCCCTTTCGACCCCCCCTTCATTGAGTTCCGGCAGGAGCTGTACTACTCTCAATCTCCACTCTTTTCTTAGATCAACTTTATACGAGTTCTGAAATTCTACCAAAAAAGGATAACCGCCGATCCCTCAGCTCTCCCCTTTTCCAAGTGGAGGGGAGATAGGGGACGATCTCCTATTTTCTAAATGGAGCCGATGGGGAGGAGCTCATCATGGAGGAGAGGAGCCCCTGGACAAAGGTGAAATCGAACTTTTTGGAGGCTCTCCCCAGCTCTCCGTCGAAGATGTGGAGGTACCCTTCCTGGGCCAGATGGTCCACCATCCTCCTCTGTTTCCCCCCCCTCCCTTGGAGGGGGATAACCTCGACGGAGCAGGAACCGCCACTCACAGCTTCGCTGATCATGGAGGTACTATCTTCGGTGACAAAGAGATAGCCCGCATTGAGGAAGTCGCCGATAGGATTGATGGGCTCCCTGGAGAAGATAACTTGGTAGTCCCATCGGTACTCCTCTACAATCTCCTCTATCTCCCTGGGAGTCCGGGGAGATGTGGTGACCACCTTCTTACCGGGAAAATGGGAGAAGATGAAATCGGCAACCTCCTTTATCCTCTCCGGTGTGAGGGAGAGGGAACGGCTATTCCCTCCAACGATAAGGGCGACATCCCCTTGACCCAGGGAGATCTCTCCTAGGGGGGGAGTGTAGGCGAAGTTGACGGGGAGAATGTAACCACACCCTCCGTCGTGGGCCTGGGAGAAGATGAGGTCGAAATCCTTTCGGAAACCTTTGGGGGACATGAGGGCGACACTCTTAGCCCCACATCTGCGGGCAATAGTTTTGACTGCATAATAGGTGGAGCTCCCCGTTCCGACTACTAAGTCAATATCGGATCGGTACGGGAGCTTCTCAAAGAGGAGATCGGTGTAGATAGCCAACCGATCCAGGAGGTAGCTCCATGTCTTTCCCGAAGGGGAGCGGAAGGTGACAGGGACAATCTCATACTCTATACCGGCATAGTGACAGAAGGCGATAGATTGGTTGAGGTGTCCCCTCCGCCCGTCGCTTACAATGAGTGCTTTCACCTTCTCCACCTCTCATGCATCCAGAACCACTGGTCCGGATAGGATCGGATAATCCGTTCATAGACTCTGTTGATCATCTCGGTATGGCGCTCTTCGCTGATCCCCTCCTCCCATTGGATGGGATCGAAAACCTTCATAACCAACCTCTCCCCCTCCCGGACGAGGAAGGTGGGAACGATGGGTACCTTGAACCGCTTTTGGAGGGTGTAGGCTGTCGGAAGTGTCGATGCGGGCCTCCCGAAGAATTCCACCATAATTCCATCCCGCCCTCCCCGTTGATCCAAGAGGAGCCCCACATTCTCCCCCCCTTTGAGGGCTCTGATAAGCTCTTTGGCGGCCCTGTGTTTATGGATCAATCTGTTACCAAATCTGTTACGGAGGGGAGTGGTGATGAATTCCTCAATGAGCCTGTTGTTTCCGGCCCTTCCAACGATAGCTATGGGGTTCCATCTCTGGGCGATGTAGTGGGCAAGGGCCTCCCAGTTTCCAATGTGGGCCGTAATGAGAATAACAGGAGGGGAGTAGGCCTTCAACTTCTCCAACTCCTTTCCCTCTATCCGGTCAAAATCAAATCTCCCTGTAGCGAGGAGGAGAAACTCTGCGGCACTCTTGGAGAGCTGGCGGTAGGTGGCCCGGGCCAGCTCCTCAGCCTTCTCCCTATCTACCTGAAGGCCCCTTTCGATATTTGCGATGGCTATCTCCCGCCTCTTCCGATCCAGGAGAAAGAGGGCCCTTCCAAGAAGGGAAGTGAGGGAGTAGAGGGCCGACGGGGGGAGGAGTTTGGAGAGGAAGAGGAGCCCCTTCACCAGAAAATACTCTAATCTCTCTCGCATGGAACCCTTTTTTAGCTATATCTTACCATATTTAGGGGATAATTACTTGGTCGCTT
>JAADDW010000004.1 GCA_013153715.1 Campylobacterota bacterium
CCCGAAGAGGCCTACGATACCTACCTCCAGATCATAGAGGAGACCCGCCACATCGATCTCATCGGAGTCATGACCATCGGGGCCCATACCGATGAGACCGAGAAGATCAGGGAGAGTTTCGAGACCACCTATAAGATATTTGACGCCCTCAGGGAGCATGGAGCCCAGATCTGCTCCATGGGGATGAGTAACGATTTCGAGCTGGCCATCCGTTGCGGTTCCAATATGGTAAGAATAGGGAGCCTCCTCTTCAAGTAGCTACCTCTTCCCCACCTTCTGGGAGAGGTAGTACCTCTTTCGGAGGAGTTTCAAGAGCCCCTGCCAATCTACCCTCCCGATCCTCTCAAAATTGGAGAAGGTGTCCCTCCTCCAGTTAATGAATTTGGAGGGGTCAAGCCAGTAGGAGAGATAGCGGACCTCATAGTGGAGATGGGGGCCTGTGGTCCTCCCCGTATTTCCCACATAGGCAATGAGTTCTCCCTTCTGGACAAACTCCCCCTGTCTGACGACAATCCGACTCAGATGGCCGTAGGCTGTGGAGAAGCCAAAGGGATGGTTGAGGAGGAGAAATTTGCCATAGCCACTCTTTACCCCCCTAAAGAAGACAACCCCGTCTGCTGGAGCGTAGATGGGGGTTCCAATGGGTGCTACAAGATCGATACCGAAGTGGAACATCTTTTTCTGATAGATGGGGTGGAGCCGATAGCCGAAGGGGGCGGAGACCCGTCTATATTTGAGGGGTCTCCCTGTGGGAACACTCCGCTCCAGGAGCTTCCGCTCCCTCTTGGTCAATTTTCGTACCTCCCTCAAATTCTCATGTCCCTTCTCCTTGATCTGTTCAATCCTATTCTGGAGAAGGTTGGCGAGGGAAGAGGAGGAGGAGATATTGGCCTCATCTATCTCATCTTCAATTCCCAAAATCTTCTCCACCTCCTTGAGCTGTCCATTGAGGGAGTTGAGGGCCTCCCTCTGCTCCCTAATGGAGTCCTGGAGCATACTATTCTCCTGGATCAGCTCCTGCTGGCGGGCGAGGAGGGAGAAGTTGAGGGCTTCGAGCCTCCTCTTCTCCAAGAGGATAGCGCTGTTCTCCTTTTTGAGCCGTATCTGCTCTCTGATCAGCTGGTTCTTCTGGCGCTCCATCTCCTGGAGCCGTTCATTGAGGTAGAGGTTGAGGGAGTAGGTTCCTGCGATGGTCAGGGCGACAAGGGCCACCAACCACCACAGGAGGCGTTTCACAATGAGGTTGAGGGTGTACTGGCGTGAGCCGTGAATATCGGTGATAGTGACAATAAATTTGTTCTTCAACTATCCTCTTTGCTACTTAGGAATGCGTAGTCTCTGGCCTGGATAGATGAGTTTTGGATCGGAGATAATATCCTGATTGGCTTCGTAAATCTTGATATAGGCTCCCGCCTTGCCGTAGATCCTCTTGGCGATTTTGGAGAGGGTATCTCCCTTCTTCACAATGTAGAAGCGCATGGTCTTCTCCCGTGTCTTGATCTCGGAGCTCAACCCTTTGAGATACTGACTGCTCTCCTTCTTCGCCTCTCCTTGACTGCTACTGCTGGTCTTCTTCTCTTTCTCCTTCTTCTCTACCTGAACAATGAGGGATGTGAGCTCTTGGGCTACCTGCGCCACCTCATCGCTTCCACTCTTCTTCTGGGTCTGGGTACTGATAATGGCCTGGTTGTTGAGATAGGCTGTCTTAGCAACTTTTTGGGAGCTCCCCTTCTCCTTCTTCTTCAAGAGCACCTTCTGGACATCGAGCTTCTCCAACTGATCTGGTTCCATTGTGAGGAGCATCTGGACCAACTCCTCATCACTCATCTCTTCCAAATTTTTACCACCCCCTTCAGATTGGGTACTGCTCTGCTGAGCTAGAGAGGAGTTCTTGGCCTCCTGCTGTGACGAGGAGGGAGTTGCCGTTGTCTTCTGAACCTCTGTCAACTTCTTCTCCAACTCCATACCGATCTCCTGGGGCTCTCCCCCTCCCTGCTGGAGGGCGAGACTCTGCTGACCACCCTGTTGTTGCTGTTGCTGGGTCTGTTGAGTCTGGGCCTGGGCCTGTTGCTGGGCTTGCTGTTGTTGAGCCTGCTGTTGAGCTTGCTGTTGCTGAGTGCTCTGCTGAGTCTCCCCCTGCTGTTGCTGGGTCTGCTGAGCTTGGGTCTGCTGGGCCTGGGCTACCTGTTGCTGACCACCTCCCCCTTGACCCTGGCTGGATTGGGCCCCCTGATTACTGGCCTGCTGACCCCCTTGAGGAGAGGAGGTCACCTGGGCCGAGCTCCCCTGCTGGCCTGGCTGGAGGACACTGGGAAGCTTAGAGGGATTGACGAAGAACATATAGCCAACTTTGGCAAGAATGAGGAGGACAACGAGAAGGATGAGAACCATCAAAATAGAGACCGCCTTGGAGACGAGATTCCCCTTCTCCTTCTTTCCCCTCTTTCCATTGGTACTACTCTGTTGGAAGAACTCTTCATCATCAGCTCCATACTTTTTGAATTCTTCCTCAATCGTATTGACCTTTCTCATGACCGATCCTTTGTACTATTTTTTGATCTCTTCCTTCTCCACAACGGTTGTGAGACCCAGGAGCTTCCACCCCTGCATACCGTTGCGGTAGTAGAGTATCTTGTCGGCTGGATAGCCGTATTTGAGGAGCTGGCGTATCAGCCTTGGAGACTGATCGCACCAGACTCCGTTACAGAAAATGGCCAACTCCTTGGCCTGGGAGAAATCCCACTTTCCATCTTTGCCGACACGCATGCCGAAAAGTTTGAATATCTTTTCAGCCACCTTCTTATCCCCTTTCTCCAAAAGTGTAAAGGGGACATTGATGGCCGATGGTATGGTCTCCAACTCATACCATCTGGGTAATCGGGCATCGATGACGAAGCCCTTCCCTGTGTTGAGTTTATCCCTCATAAATTTTATCATCTCTACCGTCGCAATTGTCTTGACCCTCTCATCTACAGAGATCGGGTGGATACAGAAAGGAGGACAGGGTCGAGAGGTTTTCGAGTAGTCATCGAGGAGGAGATGCTCAGTATCCTGAATGCGCATCACCTTGATGGGGACCCCCTTGTGCTTCACATAGATATAGGGAATATCTTTGGTGATCTTGACGAGAACGATCTCCTTCTCTTCAGACTTTGGAGCGGCCAAGAGAGCTACAACAATCCCCCACGCCAACAGGACCTTTTTCATCATCTTCCTTTCTCTAATATTCCATAACAGTTTCACAGAGAGAGACAGCCTTATCCATCTCCTTGAGAAGGACCAAATTTCCCTTCATAATGAGAGCCTTCTCCACATCGCTCAGGGAATCCTTCTCATAGAGAGGCTTCAATCGCTTCCACAACGCCTCTACCTTCTTAAACTGCTCTATCAGCTCCTTATTTGTCGGCTTGACAATGAGTCTCTCCTTATTCCCGTGGATCAGATCGTGGAGTGACTGGTCAAAGAGGGATACGGTCTGCTGGAGCTTCTTCTTGTGCTCTTCAGGCTTCACTCCCAAGAGGATGAGGAGCTTCTCCTTGGTCATCTTCTGGGTGAGCATCCTCTGGCGTCCCGCTATATCGACAATCTCTTTCCTCGCTTCCTCCAGATAGTTATTGGTCGGATAGACCTTTTTAAATGTCTGGACTAGATCGTTGGACCTCTTGAGGAGCTCCTCATTGTTGGCCACCATATAACTAAGGTCCTTAATATCTCCCTTCTCCAAAAACTGCTTCACATGGCCTTTAAAGGGCTTCCACACCTCCTGAACCTCTCCAATCTTCTTGAGGACGGCAGGGTTCTCTGTTCCAGGGAGATCCAATTCCCGATCCCCTTTCTCAAAGCCCCGGAGTGTCTTGTCGTAGAGCTCCATATCCCTCTTGAGGGCCTCCATATTCCCCTTCCTATCCTGTCCCAGAGCCGCCAGGAGAGCCTCTTTTGTCATCTTCTGGGTGAGCATCCTCTGCTTCCCAGCCAGATTGATAATATGTTTCTGGTTCTCCTTCTCCTGGACAAAGGAGTTAACAATGGAGTTGATGCTGGAGATCTTCTTACGGCGGTTATAGATGGCCTCGTACATCTTGGTAATCTTATTCATCTGGGCAAGGAGCTTATCGCTGGTCTCCATCAGTTTAGCCAGCTCCTCCTTGCTCTTGGCCTTCTCCATATCCCTCTTGAACTCCTCCCACATCTTCTGGGCCTTCTCCAGCTCCTCTACAATCCATGGAGCCTCAGTCTTGGCGAGCCCCAACTCCTTATCCCCATTGCGGAGGCCATTGAGAATCTTCTCGAAGAGGGCCACACTCTTTTGGAGATCCTCCTTGGCCTCCTTGGAAGAGGGGTCGAGATGGAGGAGGAGAATATCCTTGGCTATCCTCTGGGAGAGCATCCGCTCCTTCCCTGCCAAATTGATGGCCTGGGCCTTGTGGCTCTTGCTCTTCTTACTCACCCCGACGAGGAGCTGGACCCCCTTGTTCATCTCCTTGAGGAGCTCCATATTGTGGTCTCTGATATACTGGAGATCCTCCTTGCTATACTTTCCTGAGAGAACCTTCTCAATCCGCTCCTTGAAGGGTTTCCAGAGGTTGTAAACCTTCTTGAACTGCTCCTGGACCTTCCCATCTTGTACAGGGACGAGACCCAATCCGGAGTCCCCCTCCATGAGCCCCTTAATGGTCCTATCGAAGAGCTCCATACTCCTCTTCAGATCCTCCTTGGCCTTCTGGGGCTCTATACCGGCCACAACCATCAGAACATCTTTAGTCATTCTCTGGGTGAGCATCCTCTGCTTCCCGGCCAGATTAATATCGACCGCCAACTCAGCATCGGTGACACCCCAACCCAATACCACTCCCAAAAGGAGTGTGAGCACTATCCTTTTCATGGCACTACTCCGGTTTCAGTGTGGTGAGACCCAGTATCTGCCAGTACTGCATACCTCCTCGGTAGTAGTGGATCTTCTCCTTGGGATACCCCAACTCCACAAGGTTCTTGATCTCCCGGACAGCCTGCTGACACCAGGGCCCATTATCAAATATCATCAGCTCGGTAGCGTTGGAGAAGTCCCGCTTCCCATCTTTAATCTTGACACCTAGCTGACTCAATATCTTGTCTGCATACCGCTTTTCATAGAGAAGGGAGAAGGGGATGTTGACGGCTCCTGGGATCGTCCCCTGTCGGTACCATTTGGGCATTCGGGCATCGACGAGGAGCCCCTTATCAAGGTTGACCTTATCCTTGAGGAAATTGAGGAGCTCCAGCTCGCCGACGGTATCGATCCCCTTGACAGGTTTGAACTCCTGGACATAGAAGGGTGGGGCCGGCCGTGAGGTTCGGATATAGCTGTTCCTCAACTTATGTTCCGTATCCTGTATCCGCTGGATCCGGACAATCTTTCCGTTGACCTCAACATCGACATAGGGGAGGTTCTCCGTAATCTTCACCTTCAGATCCTCTCCTCCGCTCCCGCTCCATCCGATAAGTGCGGCAAGCGCCACAATAGCGACCTTCTTCACCATGCTCTATCCTCTCCTTTCCTCGACATCGATCTCAGCCTCGATCATCTCCTCCCCCTGCTGTTCGGCCTCTACATCGGTATAGTACTCCTTATCCTCCAAGAGGATATAACCCTCGATGGCGTTGAATTTGCCCAGATAGTATCGGGCCTGTTCGTTCTCCTTGGCCAGATCGGAGAAGCGACCGATGTAGCACTCGATCCGCCCCCCTTCGTTCTGGATCTCGTCGGCGAAGATCCGTCCCCGGAGAATACTGGTCGGGAGGGTCCTCAACTCTTTACAGGCCAGGTTACCGTCGATCACACCGGCCACGACCACCTTCTTCACCTGACCGACAACCTGCACCTCTCCTCCGTGATCGACAAAGAGCCCCCCACAGATGAGGTTTCCCTTGTACTTCCCTTTGACCAAAATCTTGTTGACCCGGACATCCCCTTCACACCGACCATCTTCCAGGACCTCGAAGCTGTCGGCAATGATATTCCCGGAACACTCCCCGTTACAGATCACCTGCTTCGCCCTGAGGTCGCCATAGACCTTCCCATTCTTGCCGATGATGACAATGTTGTTGACTTTGATGTCGCCCCGGACCACCCCGTCCACATGGACACTATCATTCCCGACGATCTTCCCCATGACCGTCGTCCCCTCGGTGACGATGGAGGCGCTCCCCGGCTGATCCCCGTGTTCGCTCTGCTCGAACTCCTGATCGCTCCCGCCCACGCCGAATATCTGCATGAACCACCGCTTTTTCTTGAGCTTCATACTCACTCCTTTGAGGTTCTTCTCTAAAAATTTACTTAAATGGTTACATAAATTCTAGCATATTTAAACTTAACAAGAAAAAATTACCTCTCGCAACTCGGTGGCTCCAGATCGCAGATACCGCCGCAATACTCTTCCTGGAGACGATCCAGCTCCTTCCGCATCTCGGTCAGGATCAACTGGGCGGCTATATCCTCATCCATCTCCGGAATATCCAACCCGTACCGTTTCAGCCACTTCTCAAAGAGATCCCGGGTATCCTCTCTGATCTCATCTCCATACTTACAGTCCTCCTTGAACTCCGCCCTCATGCAACCTCCTCCCGGAGTTCTATCTCCTGGAGCTCCTGGAAAGCGATAATATCGATATAGATCTCCCTCCCACTCACCCGCTCAAAGTGGCCAAAGTTGGAGCGGAAGTAGGCGGCATCGTCGAGGGAGGAGGTGACTAGAAGTTCTGCACCGTTATCCATGGCATCGAGGAGGAGGGCGGCTCCTTTCTTGTAGGCGAGATCCGGATTGACCTCTACGAGACTCTGACCTGCCCGTCTGTTGGCTCTAGGGAAGGGGGTCAGAACCGCTCCCTGCTCCTCCATCCACCTCTCCATCTCCTCTGTCGGACGGTAGAGGGCGACCGGAACCTCATCTAACCGTTCGACGAGGGGGGGCTGTTTCTTCTTGGTCAGCTGGGAGCAGATTCTCCAGAAGAGATCCGGTCTGGGTGGCTGGAGCCAGCTCTTCAGCTCCTCAATCCACTCCCCGTAATCCCGCCCCTTGAAGACCATATTCTCAAATTCACAGCTCCAGAGGCCGCTGACATCTTCGCTGATAGCCCTCAAAATCTCCTCCCTGTGGGGGTTCCCCCTCTTGATCATACGGTAGGCCGTTACGAGGACAGCATCGCCGATATACTCCCTGTCGAACTCGAAGGTTGCCGAGGCGTAGTGGAGCTCCTTGTTGGAGAGGAAGAAGTAGCGGTCCTCCATTGTGGCGTAGGGCTCTATCAGGGCGAAGGCCCGCTGAAAATCCTCTTCATCGATGAGGAGATCATCTATGGAACGGTATTTACTGACAGGGTCTATGACGAGATCGGAACCGAAATGGTCTATGACCTCTCCCACCTTCTCGCCATAGGGAACCACAGTGGAGTTGATTCTGAGAAGGGGGTAGTGGGTGTTGTAGTCAAACTCCTCGTCCAGCTCCCCGATCCGGGCCAGGAGCTCTTTGAGGTTCCACTCCCTCTGGGCCTCGATCTTGAAAGATCGGTAGTGGGGGAGATAGTCTCGCCTGCTGTCAAAAAACATCACTTTGAGGTCTAGCCGCATGGTCACTCCTTCAATTTTCTATGGGCAATCTCTTCCAGTAGTACCGTAGCATAACTTCCTTTTGGTAAAAAGAAGTTTAACTCGTACCACGCCTCACTCTCCCTGTACCGTCCCTCCATATTCTCTCCAAAAACCCATGCGTAGCGACGGCCGCCGAAAGCCTCTATCCGCTGATCATCAAACTCTTTCTCAATCTTCCGGGCAAGATCTTCGGCTCTCTTGGTTCGCATCCCCGGCAGAAGTCCTGTCGGCGCAATCTCTCTAGCAGAAAAACGGAGGCTCTCAGCCCGCACATTATCGGCCAAAAAGAGCCTCCCTGAAGGATAGTGTTCCATCAGGTCTCCGGGGAAGAGTTTGAAGAACTGGGGCTGATCCTGGAGCTCCTGGACCACCCCTTTGGGGAGGGCGAGGATCTCCGTCAGCTCCTCTGCCTTAAATGCCTTGAGGAATTTGGAATACTGGACCCGCTTGGAGAGCCAGAGGTTGAAGAGGTGGCTCTGGTAGGCGCTGATGTAGAGGCGGCGGAGCTCTCTCCTCCTCTCCCGCCTCTCCCCCTCCACAATCTCCTTACCCAGGAGGTAGTTTCTCCCATCCACTCCGAAGCGCTGGTAACCAAAGTAGTTGGGAATTCCCTCCCGCCCAATCACCTTCAGGACCTCGTCGATCTTCTTCCCATCGACAGGGGAGACCTTCTTGAGTCGGACAAAGAAGCGGTTCCCCCTGAGATGGCCCATCCTCAACTTGTTGGTATGGTAGGTCTGGTCAACAATCTTTATCCCCCCATGGGAGAACCTCTCCACCTCCCGACTATACCTTCTCGGAAGGGAGATATACTGGTAGGTGAGGGCATTCTTATCCTTGAGGCCGGCATACCCTATATCCCTCACCTTCACCCCGACCCGCTCGCTGATGGCCTGGATCATCTCCCATGTGGTCATATTCCGCTTCCTCACCTTGAGAATCAGGTGCTCCCCCTCCCCTGCAAAGGGATAGAGGGGGATCTCCTCCACTACGAAAGTCTCCGGAGTCTGGCGGAAGTGGAAGTGGATCGGTCCATGGTCGAGATAGAAGAGTCTATCCATAATCTTCCTTAAAAGTGGTGTGATCTACAGGGAGTGCGGTACCTCCCCCGGACCACCTTCCCGAAGATCGTTATAGGGGTCCGACTGGCCCTAGCCCTCCTCACGAGGGCCTCCCTCTTCCGGGGATCTATGGCAAAGAGGATCTCATACTCCTCTCCGCTACAGCCGACCCTCTTGGGGATCCTTCTGAAGAGGTGGACCCCGACCCTGTTGAGGGTTGTCATCTTGCCCAGATCATCCAGGAGTCCGTCGCTTATATCCATGGCCGCCTCAATAACCCTCCCAGCCCGCTCCATAAAGGAGCTCCTCACCCTCGGGGTGACAAATTTGCTCCTCCGGGAGACCCTCCCCCCCCTCAAAAGTCGGCGGAGATCCCTCTCCACGGAGCCGAGCTCCCCTGTATAACCCAGAAGGTAGCCGAGACGGAGGGGCCTCCTGAATATGGGCCTCTTCACCTGGGAGATGAGGGTAATGGAGATGTGGAGCCCCTCCCCGCCCACCGTATCCCCTCCCACAATCTCGATACCCCACCGCCTCCCCACCTCTTCCAGGGCCGAGGCGATCTCCCTCAACTCTCCTCTCCCCAACTCCCGAGGAATAGAGATCGATACCAGAGCGTACCGGGGACGGCCATTCATAGCGACGGCATCGGAGATATTGACCAGGAGGGCCTTGGCCCCTATCTGGCCGAAGGTGAGCCACCCCCTCCGAAAATGGGTTCCCTCACAGAAAGCGTCTGCACTGTAGATCTTTCCATCAATGAGAACCCCGTCGTCCCCTATCCTTTTATCATTAAACAAACTTATAAAAAATCGCTCCCTATCCATAGGAAACTCCTTTGATAAATATTGTAACAAACTGAATCCCATTTGGGTTTTCCAGAGGGGATTTTAACCGAAATAACCCCTTTCTAATGATATAATCGAGAAAATTTTCAACACAAAGGACACCGATGGATGTGCCTATAGTCATTGCAGATGTAGTCATCGTAGGGGCTGGTCTCGCCGGTTGTGCCGCCGCTCGGGAACTCCAGAAACGGGGGAAACGGGTTATTGTATTGACCAAGCTCCACCCTCTCAGGAGCCACTCCGGAGCGGCCCAAGGGGGGGTCAACGCCGCCCTCAGCGACGATGACGATGTGGAGCTCCACATGTTCGACACCGTCAAGGGGAGCGACTATCTCGCCGACCAGGACGCTGTGGAGCTCATGTGTTCCAAGGCTCCGGAGACCATTCGGTGGATCGAACATATGGGAGCCGCCTTTAGCCGTCGAGAAGATGGCCGCATCGCCCAGCGCCCCTTTGGGGGACAGAGCAAGCCGAGGGCCTGCTTCGCCAAGGATAGGACGGGACTCACCCTCCTCCAGACAATCTATGAGCAGGCTGACCGGGTCGGCGTCCAGTTCTGGGATGAGTGGTATGTAGCCGACATTCTCTACCAGGATGGAAAGGCCTACGGAGTTGTGGCCTACAACTTGAGGGATCTCCAACCCACCATCTTCAACGCCAAGGCGGTCATGTTCGCTACAGGGGGGTATGCCCGAGCCTTCAAGATCAACTCCAACGCCCACGCCAATACAGGGGACGGTCTCTCCATCGTAGCCCGCCACGGACTCCCTCTGGAGGATATGGAGTTTGTCCAGTTCCACCCCAGCGGGCTGGCTGGAAGTGGAATTCTCATCTCCGAAGCGGCCCGGGGAGAGGGGGGGAAACTCTACAACTCCGAGGGAGAGCGATTTATGGAGAAGTACGCCCCCGAAAAGATGGAGCTGGCGCCACGGGATGTGGTGGCCCGGGCCATTATGAACGAGATCCGAGAGGGGCGGGGGGTCGGTCCCGACAAGATGGCGGTTTACCTCGACCTTACCCATCTGGGAGAGGAGAAGATCATGGAGCGCCTCCCCGAATTGAGGGATCTGGCCATCACCTTCCTCGGCCAGGATATGGTCAAAGAGCCCATCATGATCACCGTCACCGCCCACTACTCCATGGGGGGAATTCCCGTAGATATAGGGGGCCATGTCAAGAGGAGTCCGACAGAGCTGACAGAGGGGCTCTACGCCGCCGGTGAGTGTGCCTGCGTCAGCGTCCACGGGGCCAACAGATTGGGGGCCAACTCCCTCCTGGAAGCCCTCTTCTTCGGCCGCCATGTGGGGAATACCATAGCCGACGACTTGGAGAGGGGATTGGAGTTGAGGGAGGCCGAACCGGAGGAGGCGGAGACCATGGTGAAGGAGATCGACACCATCCTCCACAGCAACGGACCGGAGAGGACCGCCGAACTCCGCCAGGAACTTCAGGATACCATGTTTGAGAACTGCGGTGTCTTCAGGACAGAAGAATCCCTCAAGAAGCAGAGGGAGATTCTCAAGGAGCTCCGCCAGCGGTTCAAGAGAATACGGATCGATGACAAATCCAAAACATTCAATACCGATCTCCAGGAGGCTATAGAGCTGGGACATATGCTGGACTATGCCGGTTTCATCGTAGAGGGGGCCATAGCACGGAAGGAGTCCCGGGGAGCCCACTACCGAGAGGACTACCCCCAACGAGATGATGAGAACTTCTTGAAACATACCTACGCCTACATGGATCGGGAGGGCAATATCTCCATCGAATATGGAGATGTGGTCCTCGGAAAATTTGAACCCCAAGAGAGAAAGTATTAAGGGAGCTCTATGAAGGTCACACTCAAAGTCTTCAGATTTAACGGGGAGAGGGACTACCTCCCCCACTACGACACCATCGAGATGGAGATCGACGAAAAGAAAGATGTGGTCCTCGATGTGTTGAACAGGATCAAATGGGAACACGATGGAAGCTTCACCTACCGCAGGAGCTGTCGCCACGGAATATGTGGGAGTTGCGCCATCAAGGTCAACGGCCGCTCCACCTTGGCCTGTAAGGAGAGAATGGAGGATATGGTCGCCCTCTTCGGTACGGAGCTGGTCCTCGAACCTGTCAGCAAGAAGCGGGCCATCAAAGATATGGTCGTCGATAAGTCGGATTTCTGGGAGCGCTACGAGAGGGTGAAGCCGTGGCTGGAGGCGGAGATCGATGAACATCCGACCATGGAGAATATCATCCCCCCCGAAGAGGCGGAGAAGCTGGAGGAGTCGGACTACTGTATCCAGTGCGGCTGTTGCTACTACGCCTGCCCCGTCATCGAAGTCAACGAGAACTACCTGGGACCGGCCGCCTTCGAGAAGGCCTTCCGCTTCACCGCCGATGTACGGGACCACGCCAAGAGGGAGAGATTGGAGATTGTGGACCGACTGGGAGAGGGGGTCTGGGACTGCGTCAAATGTTTCGAGTGCGCCGAGGCCTGTCCCAAACATATAGACCCCATCGGCAAGATCACCAAACTCCATAATGAGATATTCAAGGAGGGAGTGGCCCGCTCCAATGTGGCCACCAGACACGCCGTCGGCTTCAAACACTCCATTAAGAAACACGGTATCCTCGACGAGGGCCATCTCGTCGCCTACAGCGAAGGGTTCGGAGTTCTCAAACACCTCCCCGAAGCCTTCGAGATGTGGAAGAAGGGAAAAATTGTTATGCCGTGGGAGATGCCCAAATCCAAGAAATTGGATGAGATCAAGAAGCTTGTTGAGATCGCTTCAACAGTGAGATTTTAAAGGATAGCCATGAGTAATCGACTCACATACGCTCTCTATACGGGATGCACCGCCCGGGAATCGACACCCGAACTCCTCAAATCGACTCTCGCCGTGGCCAAGAAGCTCGATATTGAGCTGGTCCTCCTAGACGAGGCCAGCTGTTGCGGCGCCAGCCATCTCCAGGATTTCGACGACTTCCTCAGCCTCGTCCTCAACGCCCGGAATATCTGTTACGCCGAGAGGCTCGATCTCCCCATGGTGACAATCTGCAACACCTGCCAACTCAATACGGCCATGACCAAGGAGCGGCTGGACAGCGATCCGAAACTGCGGGCTCGGGTCAACGAAGCTCTGGAGGAGGTGGGGCTCGTCTATAAGGGGACCGTCTCCGTCCGCCACTTCCTCTACGCTCTTATCGAGGATTACGGATTGGAGAGGCTCCGCTCCAAGGTGGTGAAGCCCTTGAGCCAGTTCAACATAGCCGCCTTCTACGGGTGCCACAATATCCGCCCCAGCCAGCTCCACAACAAGATGAACAAGGGAGAGGAGTCACCCTACCGCCCCACAACTCTCGACGATCTCATTGAGGCCCTGGAGGGGAACAGCGTTGATTACGACCACAAAAATAGGTGCTGTGGTTTCCATGTCGATCTCCAGGCACCCACCACCTCCAACATTCTGACAGGGAACGCCATTATCGACGCCTACGACAATAGTGCCGACTTCATGGTCACCCCGTGTCCCCTCTGCCACCTCAACCTCGATGTAAAGCAGGAGGCGGCTCTGAAGACCATCAACAGAGAGGCTCGGCTCCCTGTCCTCCACCTCCCCCAGATGATAGGTCTCGCCCTAGGCTGTAGTCCCGAGGAGTTGGGGCTCAACCACAATGTGGTCCCTGTGGACTTGGTCTAAGAGGGTCTCCCTCTTAGGTGCTGTTTTGATGGAAAGATAGAGGTCTTGAAGAAGCGGGCCACAATCTCTAGAACGGTGAGGATAACGGCACTTCCTGGAAGAACGAGGAGGGGGAAGAGGAGGACGATCTTGAGGAGGTCCACCACCTGCTTCCTCGCTTCGGGATAGAGAGATCGCCTCCCCTCCCGATAGATTCTGATCATCTCCTTGGTCTCCCTAATCTCTCGGAGTGTCGTGATGTAGCTCTTCTTCAGGAACCTTTTGGGATTCTTTATTCCAAACATACTTAATTATACCATACTTCTCCACAAAATAGGAGTAAATTTATCCTAATTTAAACTATAACACTCTATAATACCTGCGAAAACCAGGAAAAGGAGGTGCCATGCCTACAATCAATAGATATGTTGACATCAGCGAAGTTGAAAGGGAATCCAAAAAAGATTACATCGACCGCCACTCCCCCTTTGTCATCTGTGACACTACGGCCAAAAAGGGAGAGAAATTCAAGGTCAAAGTGAGGGTCGGAAACGAGTACTCCCATCCGGACGACTTTGACCACTACATCGCCTACATCCAGCTCTGGGATGGAGAGCGGCTCCTCGGCGAGGTCACATTCACCCCTGGAACCTTGGGCAACGAGAAGAGCCAAGCGGAGGTAGATTTCTACATTATCCCGACAAAGAAGATGAAACTGACAGCCATGAGCTACTGTACAAAACATGGCCTCTGGGAGAGCACCCCCGTAGAGGTTGAAGTCACCGAATAGGAGGGGGCCTCTCCCTCCCCTCTCTCTTAATCTTCCTTTAATTTCTTTTTTACTACAATTTTCTCATGTATGAGAGAGTCCTGAGAGAGCTCTACCTACTCAAGTGGTTAGGACATGAATATATGGACCAACTCCCCCTAGAGACACAAGAGAGCCCCTCCCTCCCAGACAACCTGGAGAGCCTCAAGGAGATTGTCTCCACCTGCCACCTCTGCGATCTCGCCAAGAGCAGGAAAAATGTGGTCTTTGGAGAGGGAGACCCCCAGGCCCGACTCATGTTTGTCGGAGAGGGACCGGGGGCTACGGAAGATGAGACGGGGAGACCCTTTGTGGGACGGGCGGGTCAGCTCCTTACGAAGATGATCGAGAGTGTCCTCCAGATCCCGAGGAGCAAGGTTTACATAGCCAATATCGTCAAATGCCGCCCCCCCAACAACAGGGTTCCGACCCCCCAAGAGGCCGAGAGCTGTCTCCCCTATCTCCTGAAACAGATTGAGATTGTCGATCCCAAAATCATTGTCGCCCTGGGGGCCACCAGCTACAGATGGCTCACCGGTGACAAGACCCCCATCAGCAGGATCAGGGGACATAAGCTCCCCTTCAAGGGGCGTATTCTGGTTCCCACATTCCACCCCAGCTATCTCCTCCGCAACCCCTCCAAAAAGCGGGAAGCCTATCAAGACCTACTCCTCATAAAAGAGCTGTTATGGGAAGAGTAATTATCCCCCTTCTCCTTCTGGTATCCCTTCTCTGGAGCGTCGAGCAGAGGCTCTCTCCCCTCCCTCTGCCGAAGACCTATTTTATCGATCTCTCCGTCTCCCCCTGTGACCACCGCTGTCTCCAGGACCACCTGGCCCGGGGAGAGATCTTCTCCTTTCTGGCCAAAATCTCCAGAAACAGGGAGGCTCTGGCCTCCTTTGAGAAAGAGGCACGGGCCTACGGCGCCCTCTTCAGAGCCCCTCTCTTCCAGTACCGCTATATTCGGATCGTCCTCCTTGGAGAGAGAAAGCTCTTCAGCTCCATCATGGACAGGAGCGCCCACGCCATTGGAGCCACCCTTATCGAGCATGACCGCCCCTTCTCGGTGGAGACCCGTTATATCAGGGGATCGGCCCTCCAGGAGGAGATCGATCAACTCCAGGACAGGGACCTCATCATCCTCTTCCTTCCCTACGGGAGTGCCCCCCTCATCAGGGAGCTCCAGAGTTCCACCCTCCTCTTCATCCCTACCATCAACAGGAGGGTCCTCGACTTCGAGACCCCCTTCTACTTTGGAGGGATCGACTACCTCGCCCAGATCGACAGACTCCTCTCCCTGGGAGGGGAAGGGCCTTTGGCCATCTTCTACATGGGCCGCTCCCCCCTCTCCCAACTCCTGACCAACTATGCCACGGCCAGGAGGAGGGGGGCTCTCCTCTACAATCTGAAGAACAGAGGGAAAAATCTGAAATCGATACTCTCCCCAGCCCTCAACGGGAGGGATATTCTCCTCAACACTCCCATTGTCACAACATCTCTCATCCTCTCCCAGCTCACCCTCTACGGTTACAGACCCGAGAGGAAGCTCTCGACCCAGATCAACTTCAACCCCAAACTCTTCGATATGACCCAATCCCAAGATCGGCGGGAGCTCTATATCGCCAACTCCATCACATCTCCCTCCCCGACAGTTGGAGCGGCTGTGGAGATCTACGGAATAGATATAGATTACGACTGGCTCATCTACGGCATCGTTGCAGGTGTAGAACACCTCCTCCTCCCCGAAGAGGCGACAACTCAGGAGGAATTTATCGACCGACAGCTCCAGTACGACATCCAAATTCTGCGGTGCGGGGAGAAGGGTTTCACCCCAGTACCTGAAGAAAGTGGTCCGGTACCCGGGCAGGCCGATCTCCTCTGAGACAGACCAGAGTGATCTCCATCTCAAAGAGGAGCTCCTCTCCTCTTCGGACTCTCTGATAGAGGAGGAGACGGGCTCCCCGAACCTCCTTGAGCTCCGTCTCCACCGTGAGGAGATCCCCCAGAGTGGCGGGAAGGTGGTAGGTCGCCTCTATGTGGCGGACAATGAAATGGTAGCCCCTCCAGACCGGCTTCTCCCCCCTCTTGAAGAAGAGTTCGCTCCGGGCCCGCTCACAGAAGTTGAGGTATCGAGAGTGATAGACGATCCCTCCCAGATCGGTATCCTCATAGTAAACCCGCAGTTCCACCTCTCCCCCCTAAACCTCTATCTCCTGGAGAATATCGAGGCCGAACCCCCCCAACCCCACAAACTCCTGTCCCCTCTTGACAGTGAGGAGGTTGATCTGATGGACACCGAGGGCTTTGAGGATCTGGGCCCCAATCCCAAACTCCTTGGCCGCATCGTGTGCCCTCTGACTATCCAAAAAGATGAGGACCCCGCTATTCCGTTTCAGATAGTCGATGGAGCGCATAAGTTGCTGGAAACGGTTCTGGTCGAAGAGGAGGTCCCTATCCTTCACAACATTGTGGAATTTGACATTTGCCCGCTTCTGGGCCGAGTAGAAGATGAGGGCGTTGTGGATATTGCCCAGATGGTCTCTGAAGTCGATCTTCTTCACCTTCACACCGAAAAAGGGGATCTCCTCCTCCCTAATGGGCTCTACCAGCATCTCGTTCTGGAGTCTGTACTCCACCAGATCCGAGATATAGACAATCTTCAAATTGTGTCGCCGGGCAAACTCCTCCAGACTATCCCGCCGGGCCATGGTCCCGTCCCGGTTCATAATCTCACAGATGACGGCGACAGGCTGGACCCCTGCCAGCTTGCAGAGATCGACACTCCCCTCGGTGTGGCCTGTTCTGACCAAGACCCCTCCCTCCTTGGCCACCAGGGGGAAGATATGGCCCGGCTTCACAAAGTCCCTAGGGGTCGAGAGGGGATCTGCCAGGAGACGGATCGTCAAATCCCGCTCGTAGGCGCTGATCCCCGTTTTGGCCGCCCGGGCATCGACGCTGACTGTGAAGGCTGTCTCATGGGCGGAATCGTTTTCATCGACCATGGGGGTCAGCTGGAGGCGGTCGGCAATCTCCTTAGTGAGGGCGACACAGATGAGCCCCCGGGCCTCGCTGGCCATGAAATTGACCTTCTCCGGAGTGCTGAATGTGGCGGCATAGACAAGGTCTCCCTCATTCTCCCGATCTTCGTCGTCGATCATGACGACCATATTTCCCTTCTTGATCTCCTCTATCGCCTCTCGGACCCGTTGGATCGGCATCTCAGCTCCAATTTTTTCCAAAAATTATACCATCTTCCCAACCCTCCCCTCCCTTGACGAAATGGACCGAATATAATAAAATTACGCTATCCGCATCGCTCTTCAACGCTGCCTGAAGATCCCAAAAAAGAAGGAATTATGAGCGAAAAGAGTAGTGAACACTTAGAGATCCCCACAGAAGATGAATCCTCCGATCAGCGGTCCAAGAGAACCCACACCCCCGTCGAGGGACATACAATTGAAGAGCTGAGAACCAAGAGCATCGACGAACTCCTGGATATAGCCCAAACTCTCGGTATAGAGAATCCCCAGGAATTGAAGCGACAGGATCTCATGTTTGAGATCCTGAAGAACCAGGTGAGCAAAGGGGGGTACATTCTCTTTACCGGGATTTTGGAGGTGACCCCAGAGGGATACGGCTTCCTGAGAGCGATTAATGAGAATTTCTCCAATAGCGCCAATGACGCCTATGTGAGCGCCACCCAGATCCGCCGTTTCGCCCTTCGGACAGGGGACATCGTCACGGGCCAGGTCCGTCCCCCCAAGGATCAGGAGCGGTACTACGCCCTCCTGAAGATCGAAGCCATCAACTACCTCCCTCCCGAGGAGTCCAAAAAGAGGCCCCTCTTCGACAACCTGACCCCCCTCTACCCGACAGAGCGGCTCCAGCTGGAGTACGATCCCATGAAGTTGACGGGGCGGGTCCTCGACCTCTTCACCCCTATCGGAAAGGGACAGAGGGCCCTCATTGTCGCCCCTCCCCGGAGTGGGAAGACCGAGCTCATGAAGGAGCTGGCCCACGGAATTGCCCGGAACCATCCAGAGGTGGAGCTCATTGTCCTCCTCGTCGATGAGCGGCCCGAAGAGGTGACCGACATGGAGCGGAGCGTCAAGGGAGAGGTTTACAGCTCTACCTTCGATATGCCGGCCAAAAACCATGTTCGGGTGGCCGAACTGGTCATCGAAAAGGCCAAACGGCGGGTCGAGATGGGAAAAGATGTGGTGATCCTCCTCGACTCCATCACACGGCTAGCCCGGGCCTACAATACGGTCACCCCCTCCAGCGGAAAGGTCCTGAGCGGTGGTGTGGACGCCAACGCCCTCCACAAACCCAAGAGATTTTTCGGAGCGGCCCGAAATATCGAAGAGGGGGGGAGTCTCACCATCATCTCGACAGCTCTCATCGACACGGGGAGTAGGATGGATGAGGTGATCTTCGAGGAGTTCAAAGGGACGGGAAATAGTGAAATTGTCCTGGACCGACGGATTGCCGATCGCCGAATCTATCCAGCCATCGACATCCTCAAATCGGGAACGAGGAAGGAGGAGCTCCTTGTCGATCCCGACACCCTCCAGAAGGTCTGGGCCTTGAGGAACGCCATGCAGTCCATGGATGAGATTGAGGCCCTCAAGTTCCTCTACTCCAAAATGCTCAAAACCAAGAACAACAGAGAGTTCTTGAGTATTATGAACGAAGGCGCCTAGCTCTTGCGAGCGGCGGTCTTCGACAGCGGCGTCGGGGGACTCACCGTAGTCAAGAGTCTGATAGACCACAACTTCTTCGATGAGATCATCTACTTCGGCGACACAGCCCGAGTCCCCTACGGCATCAAGGATAAGAATACCATTGTCCGCTACTCCCTGGAGGCTCTGGAGTTCTTCAAGAATTTCGATCCAGACATCCTTATTACCGCCTGCAACTCTGTCAGCGCCCACGCCCTCAAAGAGTTGAGGGAGAGCGCCTCTTTTCCTGTAGTCGGTGTCATCGAACCGGGAGTGATAGCGGCCCAGAAGAGGCTGGAGAAGGGGGATCGAATTCTGGTTATCGGAACCAGGGCCACCATCTCCAGTGGCCAGTACCAGCGACTCCTGAGACATCAGGGGTTCACCAACCTCATCTCCCTCCCAACCCCCCTCTTCGTCCCATTGGTGGAGGAGGGAATTCTGAAGGGGAGGATCGTCGAGGCGACAATGGATCACTACTTCAACGGAATTGAGCCGGACGCAATTATTCTCGGCTGTACCCACTTCCCCCTCCTCTCAGAGGCCCTGAAGGGATACTTTGGGGAGCAGACCCTCCTCATCCACTCTGGCGAGGCGATCTGTGATTATCTGGAGCAGGAGTTGGGGATCACTCCGGGGAGGGGAACCCCGGAGCTGAAGCTCTTCGCTTCGGAAAGTCCGGAGAGGCTCAAAGAGGTGGCCTCCCGATGGCTCTCTAGCGACAGGTAGCCTTCACAAAGGTAATCTCCCCCTTCTGAAGGGTGAACTTCAAGGGGAGGGACAACCAGATGAACGCTTCTGTCTCTGGATTCACTCCCTCAAATTTGAAGACACTCCTGAGGGACCTGGGAGTGTAGATCCAGCTGAAGGGCTCATAGTGGCCGCTATCGCCATAGTAGAAGAAGAAACCAGAGATGGGGTAGCGTTTTCCGGCCACCTGGCGGGCGATCTCATACCGCCGTCGATCCTCTCCAGAGAGATACTGGGCCTCTTCCGGTGTCACCATGGGCTCTCCAAACTCGACCTCCTGATCCGAGAGGACCAAACCTTTGAAGAAGGAGTAACCGTCGGAGACGGAGACGAGACGGGTCCATCTCAGATACCCCCTCCCATCTACTCCCTCCAATTTGGCGATGAGATCAAACTCCCGATCGATGTAGATCCAATCGAATGCATCCATTCCATAGTGGACAAAATACCCGGCAATGGGATAACTTCCCCCTTCCAACTGGAGGGCGATCTGACACTCCCGAGGAAGTGAAGAAGAGGAGTTGGAGCTAGTCGTCTGACTCTCGTGGATACACTCTCCATCAACCCAGGTCCCTCCGCTGTCGATACAGTATCCCTTCTCCAGCTCTTCCAGTGAGGGGGTAGAATTTACAGAACTTGTAGTGGAACTGGAGCTAGAGCTAGTCGTCTGACTCCCATGGACACACTCTCCATCGACCCAGGTCCCTCCGCTGTCGATACAGTACCCCTTCTCCAGCTCTTCCAGTGAGGGGGTAGAATTTACAGAACTTGTAGTGGAACTGGAGCTAGTCGTCTGACTCTCGTGGATACACTCTCCATCGACCCAGGTTCCTCCGCTGTCGATACAGTACCCCTTCTCCAACTCTTCCATTGAAGGGACATATCCTGAGCTGGAACTGGAGCTAGAACTGGAACTGGAGCTAGAACTACTAGAAGTAGAGCTGGAAGAGGAGAGAGAAGAGCTCTCCTCTACCCCATCACTCTCCGACAAGGTGAGGAATATCCTCTTGCCGTTGGAGAGGGTGACGATAGCTTCGGAACCGATAGGACCTGTCACCCTGAAGAAGAGGGTGTTGGAGTCGATAAAGGACCGCTCCACCTCCATATTGCTCCAGTACTGGGTGGTGAATTGGCTAATAGTATCGTTGCAGTTCTCCGGAACAACATAGATGGCGTACCCTTTGCCGGAGATGACCGGGAAGGTGACATCATTCCCCCCCTTCTCGAAGACATAGAGGGGATAGGGGAGCTCCCTGGTCTTGAATCTCCACTCTATCTGGGATTCCTTTCCACTCTCATCGGCGTACTGGAAGCGGACCCTATAGCTGGTCCCCCATTTGAGCCGTTCCTCAGGGAAGAAGACGAAGGTATTCTCATTGAGTTTCTGGTTGTGGTCGTAGGCGGCTGTCATAATGGTGATAGGGATCACCTCTGCACCACTCCCTTCCTCCTCCACGACAAAGTTTTTCATTGTGACGGGAAGATTGGGGAAGCGGTACTTATTGAACTCTACACTGATGGGATAGCCGGAGACACTACAGTTGGGAAGGGGGTCGGGAAACTCCTCATAGAAGACCGGCGGAATATCCTCCCCTTCTCGGTAGGGCCAGAGAATGACCTCCGGGTTTCGGGAACCTACATTCCTGAGGGCCCCTTCGTAGAGGGAGGCCCCAATCATCTTGTTGTTATCGAGACAGATACCGAAGTAGTAGGATAGGGAATTCCCCGTCAAATCATCGTTGGAATTACAGAGGTCCCGTATTCCGGAGTTGGCCATCTCATAGGCGAAATAGTAGAGTTGTCCTCCGGGAGCGCTCCCCATTCCCACAATGTCATACTCCGGATTGAGGAAGCCGAGGCGGTGGTAGATGGCGGAGAAGAGCCCATCGATGGACCCCTTATACCCGTAGTCTCCGCTGGATATGTTCTCCGCCACACTATTTGGGGCCGGATAGTTGAGATAGCGGGCCCTGTCTTGGGGGGAATACCCTGTGAAGCCGGGGTTTCCCTCCCTCTCAAAGTGGTCTGTAACACCGTTCAAAGCCATATATTTTGCATGGTTGAGGGCGGCCTGTTCCAAAATGGGATCTCGCGAGTAGGGTATCATTCCGGCCTTGGTCCGGAGGGTGTTGAGATAGCTGTACCCCTCTGCACTGTTGGGAACAGTACTCCTCAGATAGGAGGGGGGAAGGAGTCTATTGGGATTGTAGAGGGTGGTAGAGTAGATGAGTATCTCTCCCCAACTGGCTACTGCAATAACGAGAAAGAGCGGAAACAATCTCATTAATCCTCCTTATGGATGCATATTTTTCATTATAACTAAAACAACTGTCAAAAAAAATAAAATTTGTAAGTTAATTAAGTGAAATTTAATAAATCTCCTCTGCTATAATAGAAAAATTCAATACTTCATGTCGGGAGGAGCATGCGGTACATCTTCAGGGGAACTGTCCAGGGTGTCGGCTTCCGCCCCACCGTCTATCGAGTGGCTCGGGACCTCCGCCTTGGAGGATTTGTCCGAAACAGGAGTGATGGAGTTGAGGTGGTTGTGACCGGAGAGAAGGAGGGGCTCTTCATCGAGAGACTCCTCTCCTCCCTCCCCCCTCTGGCCGTTGTGGAGAGCATCGTTGAGGAGCCTTCGGGAGCAGATTTCCAGGAGTTCCATATTCTCTCCAGTAGCGGCGACGAGGAGTTGAAAGCGGTCATTCCTCCGGATATAACCATCTGTGACGCCTGTCTCTCCGATCTCTTCGACCCCTCCAATCGGCGGTACCGCTACCCCCTTATCAACTGCACCAACTGCGGACCCCGTTACACCATTATCAGAGACCTCCCCTACGATCGGGAGAGGACAACTATGGCCCCCTTCCCCATGTGTGACAGCTGTCGGGAGGAGTATGGGAACCCGGAGAGCCGCTTCTACCACGCCCAACCTATCGGGTGCACCAACTGCGGCCCGAAACTCTCTCTGGGGGAGCTGGAGGGGTTTCAGGCCATCGAGGAGGCGGCCAGAAGGATTCTCCAGGGGGAGATTATCGCCATCAAAGGGGTCGGAGGTTTCCACTTGGTGGCCCGTACCGAGGAGGGAGGGAGGCTCCGCCGCCTCAAGAGGCGGTCGAAAAAGCCCTTTGCCATTATGTTCCCCTCCATCGAGAAAATTGAAGAGGTGGTGGACCTCTCCCCTGTGGAACGGGAGCTCCTCCTCTCCAGGGAGCGCCCCATAGTCATTGTGAAGAAGGGAGAGGAGGCCTTTGGAGAGGTGGCGCCGGAGATAGAGAGGATCGGTATCTTCCTCCCCTACAACGCCATCTACCACCTCCTCTTCACCCTCATAGATCGGCCCCTCATTGTCACCAGCGCCAATATCTCCGGGGAACCGATCATGAGAGAGGAGGAAGAGGTAGAGAGATTGGGAGGGGTTGAGGGGATTCTCACCTACAATCGAAAAATCGAGAGGAGTTGCGACGACAGCGTCGTGACGACGGTAGGCTCCAGGAGACTCCTCTACCGCCTGGGGAGGGGGTATGGCCCCAAGAGCTTCTCCCTCCCCTTCGACCTCCCACCCATTCTCGCCGTCGGAGCCAGACAGAAGGGGAGTATCGCCCTCTCCAAGGGAGACCAGATTATCCTCTCCCCCCACATTGGGGATATTGATACTGTGGAGAGCTTCGACTACTTCCGGAAAGTTATCGACGATTTTCGGCGGATCTACAGGTTCCAAGAGGAGATTGTGGTCTGCGACAGCCACCCCCTCTACGAAGTCAGCAACTACGCCCGCTCCCTCGGCGTCGAGACCATCGAGGTCCAACACCATAGAGCCCACCTCTGGGCCATTCTGGCCGAGATGGAACTTACAGGTCACCCCTTGGCGGGGGAGGAGTACACCGCCTTCATATGGGATGGGACGGGATATGGAGAGGATGGAACTATCTGGGGAGGGGAGGTCTTTGTAGGAGATGAGCGGAAGTACCATTTTGAACCGATCCCCATAGTGGGGGGAGAGAGGGCGATCAAGGAGATCGACCTCATCGCCAAGAGTCTCATGCGCCACGGAGGAGTTCCCGTGGAAGATCCCCTCTTCAATCTGGCCTACGAGAAGGGAGCCACCTTCCTCACCTCCTCTGTCGGCAGACTCTTTGACGGCGTCGCTGTCCTAGCCCATCTCGCCACCTACCAGGATTACGAGGGGTATAGCGGTATGCTCATTGAGAGCAACTATCGGGGAGAGGGGGAGGGCTCCTACCCTTTCACCATCGAAGATGGTATCATCAAGATAGAGTGGCGAGAGCTCCTCCTCGACGAGAGGGAGCTCATTCCCACCAGATTTCTCAATACCCTCATCTCCATCATAGAGGCCATCGCCCTCAAGGAGGGGAAGGTTGTCCTCTTTGGAGGGGGGGTCTTCCAGAATAGAACCCTTTTAGAAGGGGCGATCCGTAGACTGAAAGGTCTCGGTCTCCCCTTCCACTTTCCGACAGAGATCCCCATCAATGACGGGTCCATCAGCCTCGGACAGCTCTGGTGGGCTCTCAAAAAGGGGCTGAAAGAGAGGGAGAGTTCCAACTCCCATGGGTGAAACTCCCCACACCCCTCAAGGGGAGTACAGGAGTTCTGGCTTTAAAGTGATGGTTTCTGGATAATGGCTTTCACCATCTGGTCAAAGGGAGAAAAGTTCCCTATAACTCTCTATCGCCCAAATCCAAGGGCTTTACGGCGATTTTTGGTAATTTTTCAGCCATTTGTGGCGATAATAGTACCACCTGAAGAATAGGAACTGGACATCGATGGGTCGACTGTTTCTACTGCTATCAATACTCACTCTGGCACTTTACGGGGAGTGGTGCATATTCTGCGCAACCCAGAAGAGGATCCACGACCATGAGGATAAAATTTTCCTCAAGAAGTTTGAAAAGGCCCATATTGTCCACTACAACGGCTTCTACCGCTTCCTGATAGGTCCCTTCAAGGAGAAGAGGGAGGCCCTGGCCCGACTCAAAGTGGTACGGCGCTCTATCAGAGATGCCTATCTCAAGAGGTGCGGGGCAGATATTATAAGGTACTCCATCAATTCCAACAGAACCGAAGGGGGGGAGAAGAGGGGGGAGGTGAAGCTCTCCAAGGTCTTTGGGAAGAAGTGGCAGGAGCGCTCCCAGAAAGGGGGAGGGAGTGGGAGATCTCCGACAGCGAAATCCTCCCCCTTGAGGAGGGAAGAGGGGCGGGAGTTCTATAACCTCACCTTCTATGAGTATATCGACCGCCTCCTCCATCGGAGCCCCTATAGCCAGATTGAAGAGATCACCTATCGGCTCAACCGCCTCCAGGCCCTCATCCAGGAGAGGGAGGGCTACCAGTGGGAGATCAACGGCTTCCTCTCGGCCACCTACTCCAAATTTATCGACTATGAACTCGCAACCAACAAGGAGGGGAGCATCAAGGGGGGAGTCTCCGTCAACAAGAAGCTCTTCGACAGGAGGTATGCCATGAGGGAGAGGCTCTCCCGCCTCTCCAAGGAGTTGGCCAAGATCCAATATATCAACAACAGGGATCGGCTCTACCTCCTGGGGGTCCAATTCTACCTTACGGCCCTCCTGGAACAGAAGATCAGAGAGCTCTACGACCTCAACTACCAGCAACAGAAAAGGTTTGTGGAGAGGGTCAAGGAGCGGTACCGCTCCAAGCTGGTCCCCCGCATCGACTACCTCAACGCCCAAGAGGATCTCCTCTCCCTGAAAAAACAGCTCCTGGAACACCTCTACGCCTACCTCTACAGCGACTACCTCATCAGAAATAGTGCCGAACTGGAGAGCGACAAACCCTTGAAGCTCAGCTGGTTCGGTGTAGAGCCCCAGAAGAAGAGGCTGGAAGAGTACTATAAGAATGCTCTCCTCCACTCCCCCAGAATAGAGGCCCAGCGTCTCAGGAGCAGAATGGAGAAGGGGAAGATCGTCTCCCTCCGCTACTTCTACCTGCCAGAGGTAACCTTCAACGCCTTGATCTATGACGAGTACCGAAGGGATTTTGGACTCTCCCCCAGCCAGACGGCGACGGGCCTCAACTACCAAGCCTTCCTCAATATCACCTTTCCCCTCTGGAAGGAGGGTGTGGAGAGGGAGGAGGAGAGGGCCCAGGTCGCCTACAGATTGGAGCGGGAGAAGCTGAAGCGGGAGATGAAGGAGCTCATCAAAGATATTCATAAGAGTTTCAATGAGATCAAGAGGCTCCGTCGGAAGCGGAAAATCGTGGAGGAACAGCTCAGGCTGGCCCAGGAGAAGAGGGAGGTCAGCCAGAAGAGGTACCTCAGCGGAATAGGGTCCTACAGGGATTACTCGGAGGCAGTGAAACAGGTGGTAAACTACCGAGAGGAGCTCTATCGGATCGATGCCGATCTCTTGAGCAATACCATTCTCCTCAATCTCTTGGAAGGGATAGAACGGCTCTATGAGTAGAATTAAAGTGGTATGGACAGGAGAGGGAACCTACCCCTACACGACAGGGGGTGTCAGCACATGGGCCGATATTCTCATCAAGGAGTTGAAGAATATCGACTTTGTCCTCATTCCGATTATGATGCACCCCTACATGCAGAACAAGTATCCCATTCCCCCCAATGTGGTGGAGATCATCAACCTCCCCCTCTGGGGGACAGAGGAGCCTGTAGAGTATATCCGAAATATCAAATTCTCCAAAATCTACCAGGCCAAGGTGAGGACCAGGGAGTCCAGGGATATAGAGCGCTTCCGCCCCATTCTCATCACAATCCTCAACCATATCTACCGCAAGGAGGAGGATTACGACAAACTGGGGGAGATGATCTACGCCTTCTATGAATATTTCCAGGAGTACGACTACTATGAGATCTTCAGGAGCGAGGAGGTCTGGGAGATCTATCGGGAGTATATCCTCTCCATCTTCGAGGGAGAGGAGGAAAAGCCCCCCACAGTCTTCGACATGATCGAAGGGCTCCGCTACCTCTTCCGCTTCTTCATCTCCCTCCTCCCCCAGCTCCCCAGGGCGGAGATCTACCACTCTTCGGCGGCCGCCTTCTGCGGGCTTCCCTGCATCATAGCCAAGAAGCGGTACGGCAGTAAATTTCTCCTGACCGAACACGGCATCTACATTAGGGAACAGTACCTCTTCTCATCGAGACTCCAGATCCCCTTGAGGACCAAGGAGTTCCTCCTGGGACTCATCACAATGGTCTCCCGCCTCAACTACCACTTTGCCGATGTCATCTCCCCTGTCTGCAACTATAACAAGAGGTGGGAGCTCCGGTGGGGGGTCGATGAGAGGAAGATCAAGACCATCTACAACGGAATAGATATTCTCCGCTTCAAGAAGTTCCAGGTGGCCCGGGATGAGAGGCCGACGGTGGTCATGGTGGCCCGCTTTGACCCTCTCAAAGATATAGAGACCTTCATCAGGTGCGCCCAGATTGTCTCTAAAACCATTCCCAATGTCCTCTTTAAACTCTATGGACCTGTGGCCGACGAAGAGTACTACCGCCACTGCATGGCCCTTGTCGATGAACTTCAGGTCCAGGGGAACTTCTCCTACGAGGGGCCGACGACCAACCCTGCCAGGGCCTACAATGAGGGAGATGTGGTCATGCTCACCAGCATATCGGAGGCCTTCCCCTTCGCCGTCATCGAGGCGATGGCCTGTGAAAAGGTGGTGGTCTCCAGCGATGTAGGGGGGACAAAGGAGGTTCTAGAGGGCTACGGCTTCACCGTCAAGCCCAAGGATTACGAGATGTTCTCCCACTATGTCATAGCCCTCCTCCAGAACCCTCAGAAGGCTAGGGAGCTGGGGCGGAGGGCCCGGGCAGTCATTGTCCAGGGGTTCAAGACGGAGGATATGGTGGCCAACTACCAGAAACTCTATAAAAAACTGGCGCAAGAGTATGAGTATGAACAGACAAGAACTACAGTCTCTCAGAGAACTCTATTTCCGTATTACTGAGAAGAGGGGGCGCCCCCTCGATTTTTGGGAGGTCGCCGCTCTCCTGGAGGTCTATGGCATTAGAGATATAGACGCCCGGAAGGAGTACGGCTTCTCCTCGGTCTTCGAGCTCGCCCAGTTCCTCTATACCCATTTTGTCGATGAGAGGGAGTACCCCGAACGGCGATTGACAGCCAGGGAGGAGATCCCCCCCCT
>JAADDW010000039.1 GCA_013153715.1 Campylobacterota bacterium
CTCAGCTTGGTTACTATTGCCTACTTCAGCCTCAATAACAATCTCATCACCAGCAGTAACCTCTGGTTCCTGGCTCGTAGCCGGACGCTGATTGACACTCACGATCTTCTGTTTGATATAGGGATCGACATTTTTGGTCACCTTATCACAGCGATAGACTCCAAGACCTGCAATGATGAGGTCATCTCCATTGAGATCATTGGCACTATCTTTGATAAGGAAAGATATATCCCCACTCTGGGGCTTCACTCTGTAGGAGAAGCGGTGCCATATATCTCTATTTCCTGCTGACGGGTTCACCGTATCCTTCGGAATTGTAAAGGTGGTTGAAGAGAGCTCCTCTACTTTCTCACCCTCTTTGAAGAAGAACCCGATTTGAGGATCTACGGCACCCGCCATATCTCCATCTGCACCGAGAGCATTGCTCACATGGGCCACAAAGAGATAGGTATAGTTGGGATCGAGCTGGAGCTTCCTGCTGATCCACGGATAGTAACCGTCTCTCTTGTCATTTCCATTGACATAGAGGAAGTTCCCTTGATCCATGCCGAACTTGCTATCTCCAGGGAAGCGATGGGCATAGGCGGAGTTGTACCACTTCATTACCTCATCACTCCAGATGGAGGCGGTATTCTTGTAGGAGTAATCGCTATGTTCAAGGAGCTTGTTGGCCCCAACATACTCTGCCTCTGTGTACCATGTACCGTTGGAAAGAAGCGTTTTGGGTGGTGCTTCTCGGGTCTCAACGATGGAGAAATCCCCATTGGGGAGGTAGTTCTTGGTCAGATTGAGCTCCGTACCTGCAGGACACTCCTCAACCTCTTGGTCCATAATTGTAAACTGATAGGAACCTTCCTCGACTGTGACTGTGTACTCGGTGCTGTTGTCACCACTATCCTTATCCTCCCCGTTCCACCGAGTCAGCGAGGCATGGTTTGTCCATCTTCCAGCCTGGACAGCCCGGACCGTATATTTGATCTCGACGAAACTATTAGGAGAGATATTGAGATTGGAACCTTTACAGGTGAGCTTCTGACCTTGGAAGCTACAGGTAAAACCGCCCGGAGCGTTGTCCACTCTTACAGGAACCAATCCAGAAGGAATGGTGTCGATGAACTCTACCTCTGTAAGAGTGGCTGTCGCCCCCTCATCTGCACCGATTTTGAGGGTATAGGAAATAAGATCACCCACATTGTAGGTTACCGTCGGGCTCTCCTGCCCCTCTAGACTTCCTCCGGAGACTCCTTTGGAGATAAATGGGTTGGTAATATTCCCCTCTTCACCACCCTCTCCCTTTTGAATACGGGTCAGTTCTCCATTTTCATTATCTTTCGGATAGATCTCGTTATTGTGTTTGATCCTCGCCATATTGAGGACAAAGTAGCCGTCGTTCTGTACATCCTCTTTACTAGAGTTGCTGGTCGTTACATAGAAATCGACGGTGAGATGCTGATTGGGGTAGAGCTGGGGAATGGTACACTCAATATATTGGATATAGAAATCCTCTCCCCTATCGTGGTTGTTCTTGACCGAACAGCTCCAGTCACTGGGCATATTCTCCAACTTAAAGGGAAGATCGTAGTTCTTGTCAGACCAGGTATCTCCGGGCCAACACTGGACCTTGGAACAGGCGTTACTGATGAACTTGGTCGGATATATCTCAAGGATGGCGTTCTTGACCCCTCGATCCTTCTTGTTGGTGATCTCGATGGGGCATTTGACAACCACATTCATAAAGTTTTCATCTGTAGTCGTGACCGGATCCCTCTCATCGAAGACCTGAACCTTGAGATCGACAGAATCCCTAATTTCCAGATGAGTCGTCTCTTCGTCCACATTGTTCTGAACATCTTCAAATTGGACTGGACAGGTTCCCGCCTTGACAGTTATATCACTGAATGTGGTCTTTCCACTGGGAATGATCTTCTTATAGAAATCGTCTGTTAGGTCCTTCTGTTTTCCTCGGACATAGACTTTAAATTGGACACTGCTCCCCTTGGCCATTCCCATTCTATCACACCCGATGACGATCTTCTCCTCACCATCACTTCCGGTATCCTCCCACTCCGAACAGGTCCAATCCGGCGGACTCTCATAGTGGTCTATATCGAGATCATCTTTGGGCAGGAGGATTCGGAGTTGGATCTTCTCAGTAGCGTCGGCCTTACCGATATTTCTCACATTAACGGTATAGTAGTAGAGATCCCCATAGAAGACGGGATCCTGGCTATCATCAACGGTAACCTCAATATCAGGGGTCTCTGTGACAAGATGGACAGGGGGATAGGATTTGGCATGGATCCTCGGACAGGTATTTCTGATCTCGGCCACTACCTCATTGTGGATACAGCCGTCGGGGTCGTAGTACTTTTCATAGTAGAGGACCGTTCTGGTCTTAGGCATGACGACCTCAGCATTAGAATTTGAAGAGGCCTCATCGGGAGCGGGAATGACATCTCCATAGATACATTGGATCGTCGTAATGTGTCCCCCTGGAGCGATAACATGGGCTTTACAGCGGGGCTTTGTCTCTCCGACAGCTCCAAAGTGTTCGAGAATCACCTCATCACTGGTCTTTTCGATGGGGACCGCCTTGGATTTGAGATAGTCTGGAGCCCTATCCTTAGTGAGGAAACGGAGACCCCTGGGAAGGGTGTAGTTGATCACATTGACATACCGATCCTTCCCTCCATTCTCAAAGGTGCTCTTGAAGATTTTCAACTCCTCATCGACAACGGAGGCCGATCCCACCTCTCGAATGAGCGGTTCCCCTGGGCTCACAGGCCTACTCTTCCGCCCTTTGTTACACATGGTACTCACATCGACCACATTGAGGGCTACATAGGCAGAACACCAGGCACTCTTGGTGACAGGAATATAGACATTGAGTCTCGCTGGGAGATTGTCGGTCTCTGGAATGGAACAGAGATACCCCCGCCTCTTCTTCCCTGAAGCGGTCTCATAGACCTTGTAGGTACAGTGGACAGGAAGATTGGTTCCCTCAAGGTAGGGTTCTACGACCATCTTCTCAGGATCGTCCCTATACCCCCCTGGCTCAAGGAATATATCTGTCCCCACACTGTCGCTCTTGAGAAGCGGGGTAAATTTCACATAACCGCCTATGAGTGCCTTCCCTTCAGGTGGATCGAAGAAGACAGTTATCGGAAAGCCCTCACAGGGGTTGGAAGAGCTGGAAGAGGAGCTACTGGAACTAGAAGAACTCGAAGAGGAGCTACTGCTCGAACTCGAAGAGCTACTACTCGAACTGGAGGGCGGAGGACTGTCACATATATCATCCCAATCGTCAGCCGCTACCAGCACCATCGGCGTAACCGAATCCCCTCCTCTCTCCGTCAGGGGGAGGGAGAGGAGTTGGACCAGCAGAAAGGCCATCGTGGCCAAGAAGAGCCTCACCATACTCTATCCTTTCTCAATCTTAATCTAACCTTTAACAAAAAGGACTTCCAAAATTACCAATCGCCTATTTATATTATAACCCCTTTTCCCTCTATTTTCAATTATCGGTCCATTTTTCACCTTTTTTTGGAGGCCGCCACTACAGCTTCAAAAAAATGGGAGCGGATCCCCCCCCGCTCCAACTCCCGAACTCCTCGGGCCGTCGTTCCTGCAGGACTCATAACTCGATCCTTGATGGAGGAAGGGAGCTCTCCGCTCAAGGCCCCATAGCTCCTAAAGAGCCCTGCGCTCAGCTGGTAGGCCTCATCCCGTCTGAGTCCGCAGGCCACTCCCCCATCGGCAATGGCCTCTGCCACCATCGCCAGAAAGGCGGGACCACTGCCAGCTATAGCCGTAGCCACCTCCAGCTTCTCCTCACTCTCCAACCAGATGATCTCCCCAATAGCCTCAAAGAGCTCAATAGCCCTCTCCTTAAACTGCTCATCTCCTGTGAGGGCTGTCATGGAAGAGCCGTAGGCGGCGGCGATATTGGGCATAGCCCGAATATAGTGGAGAGCCGAGATAAGTTTGAGATTCTCTATGGAGACTCCCGCCAAAATGGAGTAGAGAACCTCTGCTTCCCCCCTCAGCTGGGCGGCCACCTCTTCGAGGGCGTGGGGCTTCACGGCAAGGAGGATCTCCTTATCCGAAATGTCAAAATCCTCCAGGTCGAAGGAGGGGATCTGATACCTCTTGGAGAGGAGCTCCCTCTTCCCACTATTCCGCCCTACGATGGCGACCTCAATCCCCCGCTGGAGGAAACCCTCAATGAGAGCCTGGGCCATAGCACCATAACCGACAATATAGACCATATCCCACCTTTGTTGTGTAATTTTGTTATAATAGTTGCCAAAAAAGAGAGCCCCATGGGAAGAAAGTTAATTCTCACCATCTGCTCACTACTCTTTATTATCGGCTGTTCGAGCAAAAAAGGTCCGGAGTACAATAAGAGTGACATCTACTGGTATAACAAGATGGTTCACTATGTAGCAGTAGGGGATCTGGACAAGGCGGACGACTATTTCACCTCTCTCCAGAGCGAACACTTCTCCTCCCCCCTCCTCCCCCAAGCCCTTCTCATTCTGGCCCAAGCCCATATGGACGAGGAGGAGTATCTCCTTGCCAACTACTATCTCGATGAGTATATCAAGCGCTTTGCCGGTCCGGAGGAACTCCCCTTTATCAAATTCCTCAAAATCAAATCCTCCTACCTGGCCTTCAAGAGTATCAACAGGGACCAGAAACTCCTCCAGGAGACAATTCAGAAGGCCCTCAAGTACAAGGAGGAGTTTCCAGAGAGCACCTATCTCCCCATGGTGGACACCATCCTCACCAGACTCTATATGGCCCAATATGTTCTCGAAAGTGAAATAGCCTCCCTCTACGAGAGGATAGGGAAGGAGAGAGCCGCCAAACTCTACAGGGAGCGGGTCGAAAACTCATGGCTGAAGAGAGAGGAGATCGAGATCCCCAAGAGCTGGATAGACTACCTCATCAACTGGTAAAAAGGGTTCCAGATTATGAAACTCAGTGACTATAGCGCCTTCCCCACTACACTCCCTATCATTGTGGAAGATGAGCTCTTCCTCTACCCCTTCATGATCTCCCCCATCTTCTTGAGCGACGAGGAGAATATTCTGGCGGCCCAGAAGGCCATTAACGACAACTCTTTGGTCCTCATCGTCCCCTCCAAGGAGGGCCACGAAGGGGGGAGAACCTTCGATGACATCTATCCGGCCGGTGTCATCGGATCCATCATGCGGAAGGTCAACCTCCCCGACGGCAGAGTGAAGCTCCTCTTCCAGGGGTTGGCCCGAGGGAAGATTGTGGAACCGGTCTCCACCAAACCCCTTACAGCCATCGTCGATATTGTCGAGTCCAAACCCTTCAATGAGTTGAAGGTCAAAGCGATCCTCGAAGTGCTCCGGGAAAAGGTGGCCACCCTGGCCAGCATCAGCGGCACATTCCCCCAGGACCTCCTGAAGACAATAGAGGAGAACCACGAACCAAACAGAATTGCCGATCTCATCAGCTCCGTCCTCAAGCTGGACAAGAAGCGGGCCTATGAGATGTTTATCGAGGAGGATGTGGAACAGAGGCTCATGCTCCTCATCGACGCCGTCACTGAAGAGATTGAGCAGAGTAAACTCCAGAAGGAGATCAAGTCCAAGGTGAGCTCCCGCCTTGAACAGGCCAACAAGGAGTACTTCCTCAGGGAACAGCTCAAACAGATCCAGAAGGAGCTGGGAGTCGATACCCAACATGAAGAGGAGGTCGAGGAGTACAGACGGAAGTTGGAGGAGATCAAACCCTACCTTCGGGAAGATGCTTACAAGGAGATCAAGAAGCAGATCGAGCGGTACGCCCGAATGCATCCGGACAGCGCCGAAGCCGGAGTGATCCAGACCTATCTTGACTGGGTCCTGGAGATCCCCTTCGGCAAGTACTCTAAGAAGAAGCTGAGGATAGAAGATGTAAAGCGGGAGCTCGATAGGGACCACTACGGACTGGAGAAGCCCAAGGAACGGATCCTCGAATATTTTGCCGTCAAGGAGCTCATGGAGCTCCGGGGAGTCAAGAAGGAGCGGGGGAGCGGTGCCATTCTCTGTTTTGCCGGACCTCCAGGGATCGGAAAGACCTCCCTGGCAAACTCCATCGCCAAGGCCTTGAAACGTCCTCTGGTCAGAATAGCTCTAGGGGGGTTGGAAGATGTCAGCGAGTTGAGGGGGCACAGGAGAACCTACATCGGGGCCATGCCGGGACGGATTGTCCAGGGATTGATAGAGGCCAAAGAGATGGATCCTGTCATGGTCCTCGACGAGATCGACAAGGTGGGCCGCTCCATGCGGGGGGATCCGACCTCCGTCCTCCTGGAAATTCTCGATCCGGAGCAGAACACCCACTTCAGAGACTACTACCTCAACTTCTCTATCGATCTGAGTAATGTGATCTTCATAGCGACAGCCAATGATATTGGCTCCATTCCCCCTCCCCTTCGGGATAGAATGGAGTTCATCTTCCTCAGCTCCTACACCCCCCAGGAGAAATTTGAGATCGCCCGGCGCTACCTGATCCCCCAAGAGCTCAAGAAACATGGGCTCAAGAGGAGCGAACTCTCCATCTCCAAAGGGGCTCTGGAGGCCATCATCGAGAAGTATACTCGGGAAGCGGGGGTACGGAACCTGCGGCGGAGAATTGCCGACATCGTTCGGAAGGCGGCCAAGGAGCTCCTGGAAAATCCCCAGATTCAGAAGATCTCCGTAACGGTCAAAAACCTAGAAAAATATCTGGAAAAGCCGATCTTTGAAATTGAGGAGAGGGACCACGAACCCCAAGTCGGAGTGGTCAACGGATTGGCCTGGACAGCGGTGGGAGGAGACATATTGAAGATCGAGTCCATCAAAATTCGGGGGAAAGGGGCCCTCCAATTGACAGGACGGCTGGGAGAGGTCATGAAAGAATCGGCCTCCATTGCCTATAGCGTCATCAAGGTCCTCATCGACAGGAAGGAGCTCCCCATTCCCCAGGAGGCTATTCCCAAAACCAAAAAGGAGATTGAAGAGAAGATAGAGGTGAGCCCCAGCGAGGTCTATCGCAGATATGATATTCACCTCCACATTCCCGAAGGGGCTACACCCAAAGATGGACCAAGTGCAGGGATCACAATGGCCACCTCCATCGCCTCCCTCCTCAGTGAGCGGAGGGTCCGCCCCGATGTAGCCATGACGGGAGAGCTCACCCTCACGGGACGGGTCCTCCCCATCGGGGGGCTCAAAGAGAAACTGATCGCCGCCTACAAAGCGAAGATGAAGAAGGTCCTCATTCCGAAGAAAAACTATGACAGAGACCTTGACGACCTCCCCAAAGAGGTCACCGAAAATCTCCACATCGTTCCCGTCACCCGCATCGAAGAGGTCCTCAAAGAGGCCCTCCTCTAGAGAGGGTTAGGGTGCGATGAGCCCCTTCTCGTAGCAACTCATATTAAATTCACAGACAATGGTAGGATCGTAGATGAGGAGTTTCTCATCTTTGTCGGGGTAGCTGACCCGACTGAGAAAGTGTTTCATCGTATTGATACGGGCCACCTTTTTATCATCTGCCCTCACAACAAACCAGGGAGCAAAGGGGAAATGGGTGCGGCTGAACATCTCGTCCCGTGCCAGACTGTACTCCTTCCAGAGTTTCTGGGCGGCGAGATCGATGGGACTCAATTTCCACTGCTTCAAGGGGTCCCTTTTTCGCTCCTCCAACCGCCTCTTCTGCTCCTCTTTGGAGATGTCGAGATAGTATTTGGTAAAGATCATTCCATCATGAACGAGGAGGTGCTCAAAATGGGGAACCTCCTCCATAAACCGTTCATACTCCTTCTTGGTACAGAATCCCATAACCTTCTCCACCCCTGCCCTGTTGTACCAGCTCCGATTGAAGAAGACCATCTCCCCTCCATGGGGAAGGTGGGGGACATAGCGTTGAAAGTACCAGCTCTTCTTTTCTAGATCGCTGGGTTTCCCCAGGGCGACGACCCGTGTCTCTCTGGGACTCAGATGTTCAACAAACCTCTTGATTGTTCCATCTTTTCCGGCGGCATCCCGCCCCTCGAAGATGGTACAGACCTTCAGATCCTTCTCAATAACCCTCTTCTGAAATTTGACCAGCTCCACCTGGAGATAGTAGAGCTCCCGCTTGTACTCGCTCTTCTTCATCAAAATTTTTTCAGCGTGCGGAGACCCCTGACTGCGGGCCTGGGGAGGAGCACGCCTATTTCCTCCTTCGTTGATGATATAATCTGTGTATGGAAAGTAACGGACCCCATGGAGAGTTGAAATCTCCCTATGCTACCCGTTGGGGGTGCGTCAACCACCCTGTGGGGTTAAAGCTAGTCTCCTAACCCACCTCCTTGACCTATATCCTCTCCACCAACTCAGCTAAACTGAACCGCCTCTTGGGAGGCTGGGGGTTCTTCCTATACCCGAAGGTGGCTATGACCGCCACCCCCTCTCTCTTCCTATCGAGTCCCAGATACTCCTCTACCTTCTCCCTCTCAAATCCTTCAATGGGACAGCTATCAATCTTCCTGAAGGCCGCGGCCAGAAGCATACTCTCCAGGGCGATATAGCACTGCTTCGCCGTCCACTCAGGGATATTCTGCCCTTTGAGGAAACTCTTATACCGCTCAATGTAGGCTCTGGTCCTCTCCTCATCGAGTCCCCGCCGCCTGAAGACCCTCTCGATATAGTCCTCTTCCTGAACAAGGGCGATCTGATTTTTGATGACGATCAAATGGCTACAGCTGGTAATCTGCTTCTGATCCCAGCAGAGGGGACGGAGATCGGCTTTGACCTCTGGGTCCTCTATGACAAGGAAGCGCCACGGCTCCATACCGAAAGAGCTGGGAGAGAGTCTCCCAGCCTCCAGAATGGAGATGAGATCCTCCTCTCCTATCTTCCGTCCATCAAACTCCTTGCAGGCGTGGCGGAAGGAGAGGGCCTCCTGAAAACTATCCACCGTAGACCCTCTTCTTGAGGCGATCCACAAGCTGGGCCCCCTCTTCCAGAGCCCTTTTGACAGGTTGAGCTATCTCGAAATCTTTGGCGTAGAGCTCCATTTCGGAGAGCCGTCTCAATGTGAGATCCAGCTCTTGGGCACTCTCACTCTCTCCCCTGGCCACAGGACCCATCTGGGCAAAGTCATCTCCATCAAAGAATCGGGCCCGTTTCACCCGAGCCGCAAACTCATCTCCAAAGAGTTTTCCACCTTGAAGGGTCCTGTTGGCCCCCTTCAAGAACTCTCCGACACCCCTCAACTTCTCAATGAACCGCCGCTGTTCCTCACTCCACTCTTGAACCTCCTCAAAGACCTCCTGAGCCTTGAGAAGGTTGCGACTGGCGGCCCCATTGGCAATGAGGAAATAGACCAGATAGCCGAGGAGAGCGGCCACAGCCAGGGCCACTACAACGCCGAGAGCCGCCCCTGCATCGGGAGATTGGGTGATGAGAGAGCTATAGAAACCGAAGGCTTTCTCCAGACTCTCTCTCCAATTTTCGGGAGAGATGGCCATCGGATCGACATTGCGCATGAGAGCCCCCACCCCGACAATGGCGGCCAGGGCTACAAGGAAAGTGAGAAATCCCCAGAACTTCGCTTTAAAGAGCCCCGCACTAGGCTCCTCGATCTCATAGGGTTCGGGAGGATCTATCGGCCTGAGAGGTTCGCTCCCATCTTCCACAACAATCGGTTGAGCCTCTTTCTGGGGAAGATTCTCTATCCCTTCCAGAGCCTCCCTCAACTCATCTAGAGTAGCCAGCCGAATATTCTCTTTAATGACTCTATGCTCCTCTAGGGCGAGATTATAGTGGTTGACCGCTTCGTGGAGATCCCTGGTAACCTCATCTACCAGCTCTCGACTCTCCCTGATGATCTGGCGAATCTGGGCGATCTTGCTCATGCTCTATCCTTTCCTCTGTTTTGCTATACGCTTCCGCTCATGGGGATCGAGGTACCGCTTTCGGAGCCGAATCGATCGGGGGGTCACCTCCACCAACTCATCCTCCTCGATCCACTCCAGAGCCCGCTCCAAGGTGATCTGCCGGGGAGGAGTGAGCTGAATAGCCTCATCGCTCCCCGCCGCCCGAATGTTGGTGAGCTTCTTCCCCTTGATCGGATTGACCTCCAGATCGTTAGGACGGCTGTGCTCACCGATGATCATTCCTTGATAGACCTCGGTTCCCGGTCCGATGAAGAGGACCCCCCGTTCCTGGAGATTGAAGAGGGCATAGGCCAGGGCCTTTCCACTCTCCATGGAGATAAGGGCCCCGTTCTTCCTATGTTCCACCTCTCCGACAAAGGGACGAAAATCGAGAAAGGAGTGGTTCATCACCCCTTCACCTTTGGTATCGCTGAGGAACTCACTCCTGAAACCGATGAGCCCCCGTGCCGGAATCTCAAACTCTATTCTAACATGTCCGGAGTCCATCGGTGTCATGGACTGCATAACGGCTTTACGCCGCCCCAGCTTGTCGATGACAGTTCCACTAAACTCCTCGGGGGTATCGATGACCAGGTGTTCAAAGGGCTCCAGCCGAACTCCTCCCTCCTCTTTGATGATTACCTCGGGACGGGAGATACTGAACTCATAACCCTCCCGCCTCATATTTTCGGCCAGAATTGTAATCTGGAGCTCCCCTCTGCCGCTCACCTTGAATCGCCCCTCACCTATCTCCTCAACCCTCATGGCAATATTGGTCTGGGCCTCTTTCAGGAGCCGCTCCTTCAATTTGTTGGAGGTCACATATTTCCCCTCCCGTCCCGCCAAGGGGGAGTCATTGACACTGAAAGAGACACTGAGGGTCGGCTCCTCGATGTGGAGGGGGTCCAGGGGCATCGGGCTTTGGGGATCGACCAGACTATCTCCCACATCGATCTCTTCAAAGCCGGCGATGGCCACAATATCCCCCGCCTCCGCCCTATCTATCTCAAGGCGGTTGAGTCCGAGGAAGCCGATAAGCTTTGTAATCCTCCCTTCCCTCTCCTCTCCATCCGCCTTGACCAGGAGGAGCCGCTCCCCCCGCTCGATCTTGCCGTTGAAAATTCGGGCGATCCCGATTCTTCCCATATAATTATCGTAATCGAGAGTAAAAACCTGTACCTGGACGGGGTTATCGGGGCTCCCCGAAGGGGGAGGAACATGGTCGATAATGGCTTGGAATATCGGAGTAATATCTCTGTTGGGATCCTCCAAACTCCACTTGGCATACCCCTCACGGGCCGCCGCATAGAGGACAGGAAAGTCCAACTGCTCCTCATCGGCATCCATCGCAACCAGGAGATCGAAGACCTCATTGACAACCCGCTCAGGATCGGCCCCATGCTTGTCGATCTTATTGACAACCAGAATCGGTCTCAGCCCCAGGGCGATCGCCTTCTTCACGACAAATTTGGTCTGGGGCATCACCCCCTCCTGGGCATCGACCAAAAGGAGGACCCCATCGACCATCTTCAGAACCCGCTCCACTTCACCGCCAAAATCGGCGTGGCCCGGAGTATCAATGATATTGATCTTATAACCACCATATCGGATAGCCGTATTTTTGGAGAGTATCGTAATACCCCTCTCCCGTTCCAAATCGTTGCTGTCCAGAGCCCGCTCCACCAACTCTCTATGGGCTTCCACCGTTCCCGACTGCTTGAGGAGCTCATCGACAAGGGTTGTCTTCCCATGGTCCACATGGGCTATCACCGCTATATTTCTGATGTTCTGCACTCTCTCTCCCTCCCTCAAATATCATTTTTTTATTTTACCAAACAGCCCCATAAATTCCCGATTCTACTGGGGGAGAGAGTCTGATCTCCCCACTTCTTTTCCCTGAAATCGGAAAGCCCTCGACTCTTCTCTAGGAAACCCCTCCCCTCTCCCTTCTGTTCCCTTTTTTCCCATAGGGAACCCTTCCTCAAGAAAAATAAATTTTGTTAATCTTCAGTTACCCACAGAGATATAATAATTTCTAATGACAAAACTGCAAAGGAGCAACTATGAAGAAAGTCCTCCTCATCTCTACCCTCTCTGCAACCCTTCTCCTCGGAGATGACTATCTCCAGGAGCTCTTGGAATTCCTCGATGGCAAAGAGTTCCCCATCTATGGGGAGTTCTACAGCTACGACTTTAACCGCAATGGAACTATCGAGTTCAACGAGTGGATCTACCTCGCATCCCCCTCCAAAACGGCCTACCGCCTCCTTGGAACTCTCCCGACGGAGGAAAACCCTTTTGGATTTATCTCCATCGAGAGACCGGAGGACCTTCCCTCCAAACCCCAGGGCTACTTTACCAAAATCGACTTTCCCAGGGACCCAGACCCCCGCTTCTCCTGGATCTATGTCGGCTCCGAATACCCCCATCCCATCTACAAATTGATGGGAGCCACTCCGAACCACACCTTCCGCTATTTCGACAGAGATGGAGATGGAAGGGGAGATCCCCTCCCCGATATGGAGGTCCTCTTGGAGAGAGAGAAGGGGAGTCTCACAATGAGGAGAAGAGCCATTCCCCCTTCAGGGGAGGCTGTCCGCCACGGAGACTATCTCCTCCTGGCGTGGAACGATCTGGGTATGCACTGCATGGATGGAGATTACTCGGTCTTCTCCATCCTCCCTCCCTTCAACACCCTTGTAGTTCAGCTCCTCAAAAAGGGGGAGAGGCCCCAACTCATTGGGAGCGGAGACGGTGTCACCATCACCTATCGCTCCTTCCCTTCCCTCTCTGGAAAACTCAACACCTTCAGTCATGGAAAAACCAACTTCTGGCACTTCACGTCCCTCCTCTATGGAAAGCTGGAGCCGGAAAAGGGTCTCGGCGGTTTCCCAACACCCTCAACAATTCCCTCCCCTCTCCACTTCGATACCCGATGGAACTGGTGGAGCGCCGAAGGAATACCCATCACCCCCTTCGACGATGATGGAGGTTTCAACCCCTATCCTCTCGTCCAAGTGACGGCTCGGGAGAGTCTCTCGGGAACGGTCCTCGCCCAGACAGTCACCCCTCTCCCTGTCAGCACCGAGATGGAGTGCCGTGCCTGCCATAGCTCCACCTCATCCTCTCTGGAAGCCCGCCCCTCCCAGGGGTGGGTCAACCTAGACGACCCCCAGCGGGACTACAGGTTCAATATCCTCCGCCTCCATGACGAGAACCACCCAAGGGCTGTCGCCGACAACCTGGAGGCCCTCCGAGCAAAGGGCTACGACTACCTTCCAACAGGCCTTGAAGCTACAGCACGGGCTGGAAAACCTATTCTCTGCGCCAGCTGTCACAGGAGTAACGCCCTCCCAGGGAGTGGAGTGGCTGGGGTCTCCCCCCTTACCCAAGTGATCCACAGGAGACATAGCTCAGTGAAGGACCCAGTAAGCGGCCTCGCCCTCAACGAGATCGGAGGGAGAGAGGGGTGCTACCTCTGCCATCCAGGTAAGAAGACCCAGTGTCTCCGGGGAGCTATGGGTAAGGAGGGGATAGAGTGTCAGGACTGCCACGGAACCCTGAACGCCGTGGGAAGCGAGGGGAGAGAGGGGTGGCTCGATGAACCCAACTGCCAGAGCTGTCACCAAAATGGATACCGTTATGAGAGGGCCGTCATCGATCTCTCCACAGGGACCCTTCGGGAGGCCCTGGACCGACGGTTTGCCACCGAGAGGGAGAGACCTGTGGCGGGAAAGAGTCTCTACCGATACAGCAGGGGACATGGGGGGCTCTACTGTGCCGCCTGCCACGGCTCGCCCCACGCCATCTACCCATCCAGCCGCCCCGAGGATAACCTGCAGAATTTGGGAATTCAGGGATATAGCGGAACACTCTCCGACTGTACCAGCTGTCACCGAACCATGCCTTCAACATCTGACGGAGGTCCCCATGGTCTCCACTCTATGGGAGAGTGGTGGATTGAGGAGCATGGAGAGTATGCCGAAAAGGACCTCCAGAACTGCAGGGCCTGCCACGGCCAGGATTATAGGGGTACTCCCCTCTCCACAACCTTCAAGGAACGGCTCTTCAGAACGGAGGAGGGAACCTTCCAACTCCCCAAGGGGAAGGCTGTAGGGTGTTACGAGTGCCATCGGGGACCCTATGGCGACGATGATTGAGGAGAATTCTCCTACAGAGAGAACCTGACCCTTCCAGGGTCCTCCAAGGAGAGGGCTCCTCCCCTCCTTGAAAAATTCCGACAATTCCTATACAATCGACCTGGACTGCCCCAGAAAGAGAGATTCCGCCGCCAGCTGGGGGTCTGTCAACAACCCCCCGCCTAAAGGCAGGGGCTGAATTGTATCGATGAGAAGAGGAGAGATGAAGAGATATATCATTTTCGATATGGACGGGACCCTTGTGGACAGCTCCTCCATCATCGCCAACTCCATCAACTATGTCCGCCAGAAGTTGGGACTCCCCCCCATGGAGAAGGGAGAGATCCTCCGAGCCGTCAATGATACCTCTATCCACAGGCCCTCCTTCTTCTACGGCGTTCCCGAGTATGGGGAGGACCACATCAGCTGGTTCAGGGAGTACTACAGGGAGCACCACAAGAGCCAGACAAAGCTCTATCCAGGGATACGGGAACTTCTGGAGGAGCTGAGAGACCGATTTGATTACGCCCTAGCAACCAACGCCTACCGTCTCTCGGCCGATCAGATCCTCCAGCACACAGGAATTGACCGCTATTTCACGATAACAGTCTGTGGCGATGAGGTGGAACGGCCCAAACCTGCCCCCGACATGATCGAGAAGATTTTGAGGGAGATGGGGGCCAAAAGGGAGGAGGTGGTCCTCGTCGGCGACGGAAAGACCGATGAAGAGGCCGCTCGGGCCAGCGGAATACCCTTTATCAAGGTAGGGTGGGGATGGGAAGAGAATGGAGGGATAGGAGATGTGGAGGAGCTTCGGGAGAGGCTCCTGGAACTCCAGAAGTGAGGGCTCCAGAGATTGGAGACTATCACCCCTCTAGAGCACCCTCTCCATCGGGGAGAACCTCCAGAGGAGATGGAGGCACTCTCTCCATCTTTAGACGGAAGAGTCCCTCGATAGCCACAGCTCCCCCTCCCCGAGGGAGAGCTCTCCCCCGGAAGTCGATACCCCCGCTCGGCGTAAACCAATGGGTTGATATGGTTCTGTCGATATTGAGATCGAGGGGCGATCCCCCCGACTACATCGACAACCGTCGTCACCCCCACTCCATATCTGCGGACGGTCACAATGGTAGTCGGAGCATCCCCTCCTCAATCGAGAAAGATCAGAGGGAGATGCATTTCCCCCTTGGATAAGCATCCAACAGCACAGAAGGGAGCGATGGCCAAGTCGCAATGAGGGACGGAACAGCCTGAGAGCCTGGGAGATCTGCCAAGAGGCAACCGTCGAAGCAGGAAGCCCCGACATAGAGTCGGGGTAGTTTACAATCATGACCCCCGATCTCAGACACGGGGAGCATATTCACTAGGGAAAGACCGATTGCCCTCTCTACCGATCCACAGGGGGGATCGGTACCCTCCCCCTTTGGGAACTAGTGGAGCTGACGAATATCGAGATACTCCCCACTCGGATACTCTAAGAGGCGGGGGAGAGTGTCGATGATGAGTCGAGCTCCGTCTCGGGGGGTCATTTTGGGAGCCTCCCTCAGCCGCTGAACCACAGGGAAGCGGTGGGGATCACCATGCTCCATAATATATCTCAACATGGGGGTATCAATGATCCCCGGAGCCAGAGAGGTCAGATGGGTATGGGGCATCTCCTCCCCATAGAGTCTGATAAGCATATTGAGGGCCGCCTTGGAGAGGGCGTAGCCGTTCCACCCTCTGGCTCCGCTCACACTGGCTCCACTGCTGATGGCTACAATCTGTTTGACAGTCCGCCTCTTCAACCGATCCAGAATGACCTTGTTGGCCCAGACATTGAGGTCCATAATCGCCTCGATCTCGTGGAGGGAGGTCTCCTCCATCTCCTTCAACTCCCCTACAACTCCTGCATTGAGAATAGCCAGATCCAGCTCCACATCTCCCAGGAGCTCCTCCATCGCTATCCCTATCTTCTCATGGGCAAAGAGGTTGAGAGAGAGAAAGTGGAGATTCTCAAACCCCTCCAAACTCCGAGGAAGATGGCGGCTCAGAGCATAGACATTCTCCCCAGCCTCCAGAAACTCCAGGGCCAGAGCCTCTCCCAACCCACTCCCTATTCCTGTGATGAAAATCTCCATATCGCCTCCTCTAATCTATCTGAACATTCCGTCGGTGGTACCGCTGGACAACATCTGGATCCGGTATGAGGGAGACCTTGGCCTCATCTTTCCCCTCATAGGGGATCTGGGCCAGAACATAACGGATCGACTCAAGACGGGCCATCTTCTTGTTATTGGAGTTCACAATGATCCACGGGCTGTAGCTGGTGTGGGTACGGCTGAACATCTCCTCCTTGTACCGTGTAATCTCATCCCACAGCTCCTGGGCCTTCATATCGACAGGGGAGAGCTTCCACTGCTTCAAGGGGTTTCGGAGCCGCTCCTCAAACCGCTTTTTTTGGGTCTCTTTGGAGATGGAGAACCAGAATTTAATGAGCATGATACCATCATCGATGAGGGCGTGTTCTATCTCCGGAACCTCTTTCATAAACCTCTCATACTGTTCTCGGGTACAGAAGCCGTAAACGGGCTCCACAATGGCTCTGTTGTACCAGCTCCTGTCGAAGAAGGCGATCTCCCCGGGGTCGGGGAGGTGTTTGAAGTAGCGCTGGAAGTAGAACTGCCCCTTCTCCACCTCCGTTGGGGCGGGAAGGGCGACGACCCGATACTTTCGGGGGTTGAGGTGCATGATGAACCGCTTGATCGCTCCCCCCTTGCCGGCCGCATCTCTCCCCTCGAAGATGATCATGAGCCTCTTCTTGTTCTCATAGATCCAGTTCTGCATCTTGATCAATTCGATCTGGAGCTTGGTCAACTCCTCCTCATACTCCACCTCCCTAATCGCCTTGGCGATCTTCTTCTTCTTGACCAACATCTTCAACCCCGTCTTGGTACGGAGCTTCCGTATCGCCTCCTCGATATTTCTCACCTTTTCCTGGAGGAGGGGGTCTTGAACCCGCTCCTTCAAGAAGGCGAGCTCCTCATAGAGTGTCTTCATCCAACTCCTTCCTGAGCTCTCTGTAGAGCCTCTCCAACTCTTCCTGAAAATCGAGTTCCCCAAGGGCCACTCTATCTATAATCTCCTCCAACTCCCGTGTAAAGTCCTCATTGACAAAGTGGTAGAGGGGGGGATGGGCCCGTATCTCCTCATAGACAGCGATCCCCAGTCTGGTAGCAAAGAGAACTCCCCCCCGTTGGAAGATATAGTGGCGCTCCACCAGCTTCTCCAGAGTGATAGCGTAGGTAGAGGGCCGACCTATGCCCCTCTCCTTCATCATTCCGATAATCTGGGCATAGCTGTAACGGGGAACTCTGGGCCGCTCCACAACACGGGTCCCTTCGACCCTCAGACTCCCCTCCTCCAGAGAGTGAAGGGGGATCGGTCGGATCAGATCGGTCCCATGCTCCACAATGCGGCTGTAGAACTCTACCTCTTTTCTCTCTCCCCGGGCAGTAATCTCCGCCCTCACCTCCTCCACAACTGCGGGACGCATCTGGGAGGCTATAAAGGTACGGAAAATCAGATCGTAGAGCTCCACATGTTCCCTCTCCAAGGGGAGCCCCTTCAAAACCATGAACTCCTCCAGTCCCTCCCGATCCATCTCCCGTGTCGGCCTGATGGCCTCATGGGCACCCCCACTCTCTGCAAAGGGGCGAGGACGGAAGTAGTCCCGTCCAAAATGTTCAGTGATATAGGCTCGGGCAAGGGCAATTCCGACGTCGCTCACCCGTATTGAGTCGGTCCTATGGTAGGTGATGATCCCCCACTCGAAGAGCTCCTGGGCCAGTTTCATAGCCTCCTGGGGAGATATTCGGAGCTCCTTCCAGGCTAGGGAGAGGAGCTTGTCGGTGGAGAGGGGGGTAGAGGAGATCTCCCGTCTCCCCTTTTCTACAACCCTCACCTCCACCTGACGGAGCCCCTCGGCAAAGGAGAGGGCCTCCTCCCTCTTTTCAAAGGGAAACGGGATCTCCATTCCCCCTATCTGAACCTCCACGACGAAAATCTGCTCCCGGGCCTCATACTCCCGGAGGACAATCCACTCCAATACGGCAGTCTGGACCCGACCTGCACTCAAATTTTTCCTCTGAAACTTTCTCTGGAGGTAGCGGCTCACCTCGAAACCGATCCATCTATCGGCAACCCTCCGGACCAGCTGGGCCTTCACCAACCCCTCATCCTCCTCCCTCGGCCTCTCGACAGCCTCCTCAAAGGCCCGTCGGGTCACCTCGTGGAATTCAGATCGGAGAAGGTGGCGGTTGAAGGGTCTTATATTCAGAATGAGATCGTAGGCTATCTTCTCCCCCTCTCGGTCTGGGTCTGTGGCGATGTACACCTCATCGACTTCGAGGGCGAGTCTCCTCAACCCCTCTACTCTCTCTTTCCGATCCCTATCGATAGGTTCAAAAAGTTCGACGAACTCCCCCTCCTCTCTGAGGACTCCGTGGAACCCCTCCTCCCGATCGAGATCGAAGAGGTGGCCCTTGGAGGCGGCGATGGAGAGACTCTTCCCCTCCTTCAGAATCTCATAGACCTTGACCCCCTCCCGTTCTCTTACCAGGGGCTTCCCAAAGAGAGATGCCAGAGTCCTCGCCTTGTTGGGAGACTCTACAACGACTAGAGCTGTGGAGAAAGGGTCCCTCTGGAACCCCTCTCCCCCCTCTCCAATCGCCCTTTTTATCTCCTCCCTCTCCCTATCGATCTCCCGGAGGAGGGAGTCTAGATCGACAGATTGTGCCTCTCGAAATTCGATCTCCCCAAACCACCTGGCCCGTCTCTTCAACCCCTCAAACCCTTTGGGGCTATCCACCAACAGGTAGGAGAGCCCCTTGGTGAGCCCCCCGACCCAGAGGCGGCTGGTCCTCCCGCTCGCCTGAATGTATCCGATCAGATCGGGGACCAGAAGCTTATACCTCCCCTCCTCTATCTCTATGGGAATACGGGGATCGTTCTCAATGAGATCTCCATACTTTTGGAGGAGCAGAGAGAGGAGAAGGGCGGCACTCTCCACCCTCTCCCTCTTCTCCCGATCCAACCTCTCTACAGGAAGGGAGAGGAGGGGATAGAGCTCCTCAAGGGAGCGTCTCACCTCCCCTCTCTCCTCGATCCCCGCCACCAGAAAAGCTCTGAGGAAGGAGTAGAGGGAGGAGGGATGTTCCCTCTCCAGCCAGAATTCCATTCTCGGAACGCCGACAAAGAGGGCGTACCGTACCCTCTCTGGAAGATCGATGCCCCGGGCCAGGGGATTTCGGGAGCTGGCGAAGCCGACGACCAGATCGACCTCCCCCCGCCGAAACCTTTGGAGATCCAGCTCCTCGTAGCTCTGGATCTCCATACCTGTATCGGCCAAAAAGCGGAGATACTCCTCCAATCTCTCCTTACCCTCATGGGGGCTCAGGAAGATGAGCCCCCCTCCTCCCAACTGCCCGACCAGTTCCCGACTCCTCTCCCAGACATTATCGGAAAGTTGGTAGAGGTCCACAACATTGCGGAGGGTCATTGTGGGCCGCCCCGCCTCAAATCCCAGGAGCTCCCGAAAGAGTCGGACCCGTTTGGAACGGGGGGTCGCCGTAGCGCTGGAGACCACAAGGGTAGCGTGTTCTCTCTTCCGTACAGCCTCCAATCTCTCCTGGAGCTCTCTCAGCCTCTCGGGATCTCCCCTCCCCTTGACCATGGCCCTCTTCAGATCGATCACCTCCAAGGCCATCCTTATCTCCTCCTCCCCAAAGCCGGCCACCCCCAGGAGCCTCTCCACATTTCTCCCCCGCTTCACCACAGAATCGACATCGTCCACAAAGATAAAGTGGAAAGTAGGGGGGATGAGGGAGAAGTTACGGTAGAGAAAGTTGGTCGTCGTTACGAGAATCTGGAACTCTCCAGAAGCGATCTTCTCCTTGACCTCCTCCCTCCTCTTCCTGGAGAGAGCCGAATGGTAGGAGAGGGGAGAGACCCCCAAGAGTTGCAATTTCTCGGTAGCCTGATGGACAAGGAGTTGGGTTGGGAAGAGGAGGTAGCTCTTTCTGGGAGAGAGGAAGGCCGCCAGGGCCAGCCCAAATGTGGTCTTCCCAATTCCCGTGGGGGCCAGGAGGGTAAAGGAGAGCCCCTGGAGAACTCTCCTCCCCCACATCATCTGGAGTCTTCTGGGAGGAAAACCCAACCGCTTCTCGAAAAAGTTCTGAAAGGCCTCTACTTCACTCCAGAGGGAACAGACCGCCGAAAATCGGCTCTCTCTCTCGCACGGATCCCCTTCCTCGGGCTGACACCTTCTACAGAGGAGCCCCGCTCCCAAACGGCGGGAACATATATCGCCCCCACAACCGGGACAGACCCCTCTATAGATGAGGTCGATCAATGAATCCCCCGCCTCTCAAGGAACTCTTTGATCTCCTTCAACAATTTGGCTGGAGAGATGATGGGATAGGAGATGGCTCGGGCCACTTCGGCCCCATCGATCCCTTTAATATCTATTCCCGCCAACCTCTCGGCCAGGAGCTCCCCATCTGTCAAGGGGTAGCGGAGACCTTTGATATGTTTGAGTACCTGGTAGGCCCACGGAGCCTCGCACTCTGCGGCCTCCAGAGCCTCCTGGCTCATAGAGCGACAGAACTCCAAGAGGGTCTGGGCCTCCTGTCCCTCTTTCACCAATTTATAAGCCATCTTGGCCAGCCCTCCCGCAGTATGGACCTTCATCTCCCGCCGCTCCCTCTGGGTCAGCTCATCGTATTGGGCGATCTTCCTCATAGCCAGCTCTGGATCGGCCCTCAAAATTGTACGGACCGTATTTCGCGTCAGTCCGACAAATTCGGCGATCTCCTCCTCACTCTTCAGATACTCCTCCCTCAAAACGATGACAAAGGCGGCTCGGGCCACCGATGGGAGCCATGTCAAGGTTCTATATTCGGCAAGCTGTCTCAACCCTCCAAGGAGATCGATACTCTTAAAAAAGACACGATCGACCAGTTCTTCAAGGCCCCGTTCGTCCACTGAAAGTCCGCTTCCTGTCATGATGATCATAAACTACTCCTTTCTTCCGATTGGATCCAATATTCTCACAATCCCTAGCTCTGTAATCTCCATGAAATGGGTCCTGGTATCGTGTCCACTCATCCTACAGCCGTCAATTCTGAAGAGCCGCACAATATCGCCCAGAGGAGCCCCGTAGAGTCTGGCTGTATATTGGGAGGTGATGAGCTCCTTGGCAAGAACCATAGTCCCATCGACAATGTGTCCTATAGCGTACCCGCCTGCCGCTTCGGCGCTCAACTCCTCATGGCCGCTCCGCTTCTGACTGACAAAGAGGGCGGTCTGGTACCACTTCTTCATGAAGTTGAAGAGACGGCGGACAACGGCACGGGCCATCATCTCCCTATTCTCGAAGAGTCCCGTCACCGAGTCCACAATGGTAAAATCTACCTTGAACTCCTTGATAACATAGGCAAGGGTTGCCAGGAGATCGGGAATATTCTCTCTCAATCTGGAGTTGGAGGCGGCGTCGATGAGGATAATATTGTCCTCAAACTCTTCAAACCTCTTTCCGAGGGCCAGAGCCCTATATTTGAGGGAGGCGGCCACAAAATTGGCCGGAGACTCTACGGTGATAAAGGCGACCTTTCGCCCCTTCTGGGCCTGGGTGACTGCAAACTGCTCCACCATAAGGGATTTCCCCGTATCGCTGACCCCTGTAATGTTGAAGACGCTGTAACGGGGAATTCCTCCTAGCTCCTTTTTCTTCAGCTCCCCCCCCTCCTCCTGGATGGTAAAGAAGAGTCGATCCAGTCCCGGGACACCTGTTGGAACCCCTTCAATCTCTGGAGCCCGCTCCAGGGCCTCACTCCCTCGGTAAATGGCCTCCTTCACCACTTCGGGGCGATAGTCGCTCTGCTCCATTCCCCCTCCTTGGGCTTTTTTTCTGATTGTAGCATAGCTTCCCTTCAAGAAGCCTAACCACCGCCTCCTTCCAACTATAAATCTCCATTATCTGTGGGAGTCCCCCAGCCTCCCCCTCCAGGAGTCTCGATGACAACCCTATCTCCCCGCCTCACAGTGAAGCTCGCCTTCCCACCAAGATTGTAGATTTTCTCCCCTCTTATGAGGGTATTGACCCCTTTGGCCCCCGGTTCTCCCCCTTCCAATCCGTAGGGGGCGAAGACCCGTCTCTCGGTGAGGAGGCTCACCTCCATCTCCTCCAGAAAGCGGTAGATCCGCCTCACCCCATCTCCCCCCCGATATTTTCCTGCACCGCCACTCCCCTCTCTGATGGAGAACTCCTCGATGACCACAGGAAAGCGGCGCTCAATGACCTCCACATCTGTAATCTTGGTATTGGTCATATGGGTATGGACCCCACTGGCCCCATCTCTCCCCTCGATGGCCCCGCTCCCCCCGCAAATAGTCTCATAGTAGCCGAAACTATCGCTACCAAAGAGGAGATTGTTCATACACCCCTGACTCGCCGCCGCCACACGGAAAGCTTTGAAGATGAGGTCTACAATTCTCTGGCTGGTTGTCACATTCCCCCCGACAACTGCTAGGGAGGGTTCCGGATCCAAGAGGCTCTCCTTCGGAATGCGGATCTCTACAGGCTCCAAGAGCCCCTCGTTGAGGGGAATATCCTCCCCTATCATAGTTCGGAGGGAGTAGAGGAGGGCCGAACGGACCACAGCGGGGGGGCAGTTCTGGTTTCCGAGGAGCTGGGGGGAGCTTCCGGAGAAATCGAAGACCACCTTTTCCCCCTCCCGATAGACCTGGAGGGAGAGCTGGGCCCCCATGTCGAGGAACTCCCGACTCTCCACTCTCTCTATCCCTTCCAGGAAGGCCTCTACCTTCCTCCTGCTTACCCTCTTGATCTCCTGGAAGAACCAGAGGAGATCCTCCCTCTCTATCTCCAGAACTCCCCGAACCCCCTCTCTGTTGGCCGCTATCTGGGCCTTGACATCGCTTATATTGTCGTCGATGGTCCGGGCCCCCGCCTCCATGAAGAGGGAACGGAGCCTCTCCTCTTGAAAGACACCTCCCTTGAGGAGAGGAAAGGCCGGAATTCGGGCCCCCTCCTCCCAGAGCCACTGGGAAAAGGGGGGCATACTCCCCGGCCTCGTCCCCCCAATATCTGCATGGTGCCCCCGGCTCGCCACCCAGAAGAGGGTCTCCCCACCCTCGATGTAGGGGGTGACCACCGTTATATCGGGGAGGTGGGATCCCCCCTCCGATGGGAGATTTGTAATATAGGTGGCATCTTCATACCCCTTCTGGATAATGCTCTTGACGACACTGCTCATGGAGCCAAGGTGGACAGGTATATGGGGGGCGTTGACAATGAGATCTCCCTCTCCGTCAAAGATGGCACAGCTGAAATCGGCCCTCTCCTTGATATTGACGCTCTTGGCGCTCTTCTGGAGCATATCCCCCATCTTCTGGGCGATGAACATGAGCCGATTGGCCAAGAGGGAGAGTTTGGCCTCCCTGAGGGCCACCCGCTCCTTCTGGGATTTGAGCTCGATGGTCAGATCCCCATACTCATTGACCCTTCCGACACTCTCCCTGTCCAGGAGAATTGTAGAGTGGTCCAAGGCGATGAGGGCGGGACCCATAATGGTACTCCCCCCTTTGAGCTCCGTATAGACGGGAACCTTCAAGAAGGTACCGTCCAGGAAGAGGGAGCGCTCTCCGCTGGGCTCACTCTCTCCCATCTCTATCTTCGGCCGGGGAGGGGGATCGTTCTCCTTGAAGTAGGAGAGCTTCACAGCCTCCACCTCAACCTCCCCATCGGGGAGGAAACCGTAGATCTCCCTATACCTCTCCTTGAAGAGCTCCTCATACCCCTCCTGGTAGGGAACCTCCAGAGAGGTATTGGTTCCACTGAACCTGACGAAGAGGGAGGGACGGCTCTGGAACCCCTGGGGGAGACGGCTCCGGAGCTGGGCCAAATCTCTCTCTACAGACCCGGATGAGGTCTGGATGAGCTCCCCACTCTCCCGGGCATAGGCTATTCCGACAGCCGAGAGAATTCCGCTGTGGCGGTGGATGAATATCTTCCTGATCCCCAGCTTTCGGGCTACAGCCACCGCATGCTGTCCCCCAGCCCCTCCGAAGACAGCCAGAATATGGTCCTTGGGATCGTATCCCTTCTTGATGGTGATCTCCTTGATAGCCGTCGCCATCTGCTCATTGGCCACATCGATAAAGGCTTCCGCCACCTCCTCGATACTCCTCCCCACCTGGGCGGCAATGGGTTTGAAAGCTTCCCGAGCCGCCTCTATATCCAGGGGACTCTTCCCGTCGGGACCGAAGATCGAAGGGAGAGAGGAAGGATCCAACCGCCCTGTAACCAGATTGGCGTCGGTAATACTCAACTCTCCCCCCCTTCCGTAGCAGACAGGTCCAGGATCGCTCCCACTACTCTCAGGACCGACGACAAAGAGTCCGTTCCTGTAGAAGAGACGGCTCCCACCTCCCGCCGCCACCGTATGAATATCGACCATCGGATAGGAGATGTAGGACCCTCCAATCTGGGCACTATATTTGAGTCCGATCTCCCCATCGTAGCGACTCACATCGGTACTGGTCCCCCCCATATCAAATCCGATAATGGGCGTTCCATCATATATCGACTGGAGGGCAACCACCCCTCCCGCAGGACCGCTGAGGAGGGAGTTGACCCCTCGAAACTGGTGGGGGCGGCAGAGTCCCCCATCACTCTTCATAAAGGAGATCTTCTCGGAATCGACGGGGAGGTGGGCCAATATCCGAGCGCTGTAGCTCTGGACTACAGGGGTCAGATAGGCATCGACAACAGTTGTATCCCCTCGATCGACAGCCTTCACCAGGGGGATAACATCACTGGAGCAGTAGGGATCGAACCCCTCTTGGGAGAGCCTCTCCTTCACCGCCTCTTCATGGTCTCTGAAGAGATCGGCATGGAGGAGAACAACCGCTACACTCCTGTATGTCGGCGTCGGAACCTCCCGAAGGGGCCGTTCCACAACGGGGAGGCCATCTCTCATGACCACCCGCTCATCGACCTCCAGAACCTCCTTGTAGAGGGGGCGGGGTTTCTCTATGGCAAGGGCAAAGAGATCGGGCCGATCCTGATACCGTATCTCCAGGAGATCTCGGAAACCTTTGGTCACAAGGAGGGTCACATCGGCCCCTTTCCTCTCCAGGAGGGCGTTGGTGGCCACAGTTGTCCCAATTCTGATCCACTCAATATCCCCATACTCTCTCCCCAACTCTTTGAGAATGGCCTCTACACCGTAGCTGTGGGGATCGTCATAATTTGAAGAGTCGCTTAAGATTTTCTTGGTTATAATCTCTTTTCCATCGACGATAGCATAAATATCGGTAAAAGTTCCGCCACGATCGATAGCTATCCTGATCACAGCCCTTCCTTTCGGAAATAATGGTGGGGTACACTTTTTCTGTTATTATAGCCACACTTCTTAGAGGAACGAACTCCCCTTTTCTCCCAGCGGGAGCCAATGGGGAGGTCGGACAATGAGCACCAAATAAGGAGGCGATTACCCATGAAAAGAGCTCTACTCCTCGTCCTACTCGTCGTAGGGAGCTTCAGCGCAACTCTCCCAGAGAGCTATCTGGAGGGACTCCTCACCTATCTCCAGCAACAGAGTCCCTGGACGATTAACGGAAAGTTCTACCAGTACGATTTCGACGGAGATGGAAATTACAACCAGCCCGACAACTGGCTCTATCTCGCCATTGGAGAGAGGGAAGAGGCCTACCAGCTCCTCGGGACGGAACCGACTCCGGATAACCCCTTCGGATGGCGTCCCCTCCCATCGATCCCAGCCGATCTGGATATATCCAACCCCCAGGGCTACTTTATCTTCATCGATTACCCTAGGGATCAGGAGCTCTTCGGCTCTCCAGCCTTCTCATGGCTCTACCTCTCCAGAGAGGGGAAGATGGTCTTCAAACTCATGGGGGCCCGGGAAGACCATACCTTTGAATATCTGGACACCAACGGAGACGGCTCTCCCGATCCCCTCCCCAATCTGACCCCCCTCCTCCAGGGAGAGAGGGTCACCTTCCAGAAAAGCTATACAGGGAGCGCCCTCAATCCGCCC
>JAADDW010000027.1 GCA_013153715.1 Campylobacterota bacterium
AGTCTCAATGGCTCATAGCCGGATATGGAATGCAACCCTCCGAAAATTGGGGCTTCCGAAGGACTTTTGGACCAGATGGTCCAAAAATTTTTTTTCGTCTAAAATAGCTCGGAACAGCGGAACAATGGGCTTTAAGAGAGCTTTTGTTTACTTTGCACACAATTATAGCTTTTTCTAGGAAAATTGTCAAAATTGGCACCCCGTGTGCATAGTTATTGAGACAGGTTGTGTCGCCATAAAATTGGATAGGTTTTTTAATAAAAATTTAACACTCCCTTGCCATACTTATCTATCTATAAAATCTCTCCTAAAGGATCAGAAGTGAAAAGATCAATCGTACTCTCATTTGTCCTCTCCTATTCACTCCTTGCAGGCGATATAAGTGTCGAAAAGATCTATATTGAAGGAAACCTTCCCACAGAATCTCGGGAGGTGGCCAGTGACGAGATTAAATTCACCCGCCAACAAGATCTCGCCCAGATTCTCCAAGAACTCCACCCAGAGATCAACATGGTGAGGGCGAGCGCCATAGGGAATGATATTGTGATGAGGGGGTTCAAGCGAGACGATATTAATGTTCTCATCGATGGGGCCAAAATATACGGAGGGTGTCCCAACCGCATGGACCCTCCCGCTATGCACATCTCCATAAGTGATATAGATCGGGTCGAGATAGTCGAGGGGCCCTTTGATGTTGAGGAGTTCGGATCGATGGGGGGTGAGGTAAAGGTAATCACCAAAGACCCAGAGGGGCGATTTGGGGGAAATATAGAGGCCATTGTGGGGAGTTTTGGTTATAAGAAATTTGATGTGAACCTCCATGACGGCGATGAAAATTTTGCCATGGGGATCGGTGTTACCCACGAAAGCAGTGATCAGTATGAAGATGGGGAGGGACGGACCCTGGTCCAACAGAACTGGGCCGCTCTGGGAAAGAAGGACCCCTACGCCTATCAAGAGCGGTATGAGGATCTGGAGGCCTACAATCGGAATACCGTGAAGGGAAAGGTGATCTACCGCCCCGCCCAAGACCATGAATTGAAGCTCTCCTTTATGTCGGACAAGGCCACCAATGTCCTCTATCCCGCCTTCCAGATGGACGCCCAATTGGACAAAACCCTCTTCGTCAACGGACTCTATACAATCTCCAACCTGGGTACCTACTCCAAAGAGCTCCAGATCCAGGGTTACTACTCCAATGTCTGGCACGATATGGGGACTGAATTCCGCAATGCCGCCCTGCCAACTGTGATGGGAGGGAAGATGTACAGAACCCACCGTGTCAAGGCCCGCATGAAGGGATTAAAAATTAAAAACAGCTTCGAGGGAGGAGGAATTCTCTGGACTGTCGGGATCGACGGGAGCATAAGGAACTGGAATGGAGCGTGCCTCAACGAGCCAGATAAGAGTCCCAGACAGGTCCGGATTCCCAATGTCGATACAAAGAATAGTGGGATCTTCGTCAAGGGGGTCAAACAGCTTGGGCCTTGGAGCCTCAAAGCGGGGATCCGATTTGACCATACGGAGATAGAGGCCAAGGGACTCCGCCATCCGACAATAGCCAATATCGCTCCCATCCAGAAGTACTACAGAGGCAAAGAGGAACGAGACTACGACAATGTCACCGCCAATCTTGTGGCCAAATATGCCATCGACCCTCAGAACTCCGTTTTCATCGCCCTCGGTGAGGGGGTACGGGTACCCGACGCCCAGGAACTCTACTTTATCGGCTTTATGATGGGTAACTGGAGCCGACGGGGAAACCCAGACCTCAAAGAGAGCAGGAACAGGGAGATCGACCTCGGTTATGAAGGCGATTTTGGATGGATCTCCCTCAGAGCGACCCTCTTTTACAGCAAGTTGGAAGACTATATCTACGCCTATGTAACCAGTGCGGGCAATAAGGACCCGAAAGCCCGTACCCTCACATGGACAAATATAGATGCCCACATCTACGGAGGAGATATAGGTCTCAATATCCCCCTAGGAGAGTATGGCTTAGCAGAGGCGAGTATCGCCTACCAGCGGGGGGAGAAGGACGATCTCATTCCTGGCCAGACCGACAAAGATTTAGCCATGATTCCCCCTTTGAGAGGGCGCTTCGCCTTGAGTTACGACGATGGAGATCTTTTCGGGATGGTTGAACTCCTTGCCAGCGCCCGATATGATAATATAGATAGTGACAATGGGGAGCGGGTTATCGACAGCTGGCAGGTCGTCAATCTCAAGGGATCCAAACAGTTAACCGATAATATGAGGTTGAGCGTTGGTATAGACAACCTCTTCGATGAGAGCTACGCCCTGAACAACACCTATGTTGGCCGAGCTCTCGTAGGGAGCCGCACCCCTGTCCTTATCAATGAACCGGGGCGGTTTATCTACGCCAACCTGAATATCAGCTTTTAAGGAGTTCCGATCGATACCATCGATCTTTTGAGTATCGTCACCGTGGCCTTCATCGGAAGTCTTGGACACTGCGTTGGGATGTGTGGAGGGTTTGTTATTGCCTACACAACGGCCAAGGTCGATCCAGAGAGGGGGAAGCTCTGGGGCGGAACCGCCCACCTCGCCTATAATCTCGGGCGGGTCTTTTCCTATATGATTATTGGAGCCCTCTTTGGCTATCTTGGCTCCATTATGCTCATCTCCAAGAGCCTCCATGGAGCCCTGTATATCGGAGTCGGTATCTTCATGATCCTCATGGGGATCTCCCTCTCAGGTAATCTACGGTTCCTGACCTCCATAGAACTCTCCCTGACCCAATTCACCTTTTTCAGAAAACTTTTTGGGAGATTGATCCACTCCAAGAGTCTTGGAAGCTTCTTTCTCCTCGGAATGCTCAACGGCTTCCTCCCCTGCGGCCTGGTCTATTTCTTTGCCGCCACAGCCGCCGCTACGGGGAGCCCCTTCTGGGGAGCTATAGTTATGGCCATCTTCGGACTCTCTACTGTTCCCGTCATGTTTGGGCTAGGAACCGTTGCAGGATTTCTGAAGAGCTCTTCCTTCAGAATTCTCATGATCAAGTTGGCTTCGGTTGTTATTGTCCTCTACGGACTCTATCTGACCTACAAGGGTTACTGGTTTTTGACCGATCCAGACGCCTCTATACACACATGCCATTGAGAATGGAGCAGAAGGATTTAGATATTCCGTTGAACGACCAGTTCTCCATCTACTACAGCGGTGATCGGGAGGAGGTGAAAGAGCTCCTCTCCTCCCACCCCCAGAAGGGGGATCCGACTCTCCTCATCACCCACTCCCTCGATGAGGTTCAAGAGAGCGGTGCCCCCTATTCCATCGTTATCGCTCCTAAAGAGAGTGATCTCCTCCTGAGGGCTATAGAGCTCAAGGTAGATTACTATCTCCCTGAACCCTTGGATCTGAAAGAACTCCAGAGAGCCATTGAGGAGTTGAAGAGCCGCTTCTACCTCCAGAGGGCTAAAGAGTACACCAACTACATGCTCCACCAATATAAGGAGGCGATAGACAGCTCCAACATTCTCTCCAAAACCGACATCAACGGGGTGATTACCTATGTCAATGAGGAGTTTTGCAAGATCAGCGGTTATAGCAAGGAGGAGCTGATTGGGAGAGATCACAATATTGTCCGCCATCCCGATGTTCCCAAGGAGCGGTTTGAGGAGTTCTGGAGAACAATCCTCGCCGGCAAGATATGGAAGGGGACAGTCAAGAACAGGGCAAAAGATGGGAGCACATTTTATGTCAACACCACTGTCATTCCAATTACCGATTATCGTGGGAAGATAGTGGAGTTCGTGGCAATCCGCTACGATGTGACCGAGAGTGTCAAACTTCAGGAAGAGCTGAAGAGGAAGGAGCAGGAGCTGGCCGCTCTCAATCGTGATTTGGAGAGGAGGGTCGAAGAGCAGACAAGGAAACTGAAGGAACTCAATCTCTTCCTGGAAGAGAGAATTAAGGAGGAGGTGGCTAAAAATCGTCAGAAAGATAGGGTCATGTTCCAGCAGGCAAAGTTGGCCTCCCTGGGAGAGATGCTCGGCAATATCGCCCATCAGTGGAGACAGCCCCTCATGGAGCTCTCCATCCTTCTCTACAAGATTAAGAAGGGACACGATGTGGAACGGGTCTATGAACAGGGGATCCGACTGATAGAGAGGATGAACCAGACCATCATCGACTTTCAGAACTTCTTCCGTCCCGACAAGAGGAAGGAGCTCTTCGATCTCGCCCAGACAATCGAGAGTGCCGTCTCCATCATGGAAGGGAGTCTCCAGCGGGAAGGAATTAGAGTTATCCTCAATATGAAGAGGGGACTCCAGATATGCGGATATAAGAATGAGTTTTCCCAGGTTATCATCAACCTCATCTCCAACGCAAAAGATGCCCTGAAAGGGGTGGAGCGGAAGGGTACCATCGAGATCGATGTCGTCGTCGAGGGGGAGTGGATTTTGATCAAGGTCATAGACAACGGGATCGGGATAGGAGAAGATATAATCGACAAGATTTTCGAGCCCTATTTTACAACGAAGCAGGACAGCAAGGGGACAGGTCTGGGACTCTACATGTCCAAAATGATCATCGAAGAGAGTATGGGGGGGAGGCTCTGGGTGGAGAGTGGCCACGGGAAGACAACATTTTTCGTCGCCCTGCCTAAGAGGGAGTGCGATGGAGTGTAGAGAGATACTGAAAGAGCTGGCGATCCTCTATGTGGAAGATGAAGAGGCGATCCGGGAACTGCTCCAAGAGGTCTTGGAGGAGGATTTTAAAAGGTTTGATGTAGCGGAAGATGGGATAGAGGGGCTCAAAAAATTTAGAGAGCAACGGTACGACATGGTCATTACCGATATTGAGATGCCCCGCCTCGGTGGACTCGACTTGGCAGAAGAGATCCGGGAGAGTTCCAAAGAGATCCCGATCATACTCTTGACCGCATATAGCGAGAAGGAGCGGCTCTTCAGAGCGATAGATATTGGGATTACGAAGTACCTCCTCAAGCCGTTTACCCCGGAGAAACTTCTCGATGTCATCTGCCAGATAGCCAAAGAGAGGTATGGAGGAACTGTACAGCTGGGAGAGGGAATGACATACAATTTCAGGACAAAACAGATTAAGAAGGGAGAGGAGCTGGAGCAACTTACAAAAAAGGAGGCCCTCCTCCTGGAACTCCTGCTGAAGAGAAGGGGGGAGATTGTGACCCTTGACGAGATAGAGCGGACCATCTGGGCAGATGGAGGCTACAGTGAAAATGCCTTGAGGGCTCTTGTCAAGAGAGTTCGCAAAAAGAGTGCAAAGGAGCTTATTAAAAACTTTCCAGCCCTGGGATACGGGTTACAGAAGATGTAACAGTCAAATTTATACTCTACTTCGATTAAATTTTCCTTAATTAAACCCCCTGAGCTCTACCTTTATCCTATTTAAGGTTAATCACAACTTTTATCTATTATAATAGCCTCGTGTGAGGTCGTGTCAAACCCATGACAAATTCCATAGGAGGTACTACATGCACAATCCCAATCATGCCATTGAGTACGACTATACCGTAGCAAAATGGTTCAGCTACCTAGCCATTTTGTATGGTATAGTCGGCATGGGTGTCGGTGTCTTGATCGCCTTCCAGCTGGCCTTCCCCGAGTTAAACTATATCTTTGGGGAGTATAGCCTCTTCAGCCGATTGAGACCCGTCCATACTAATACCGTTGCCTTCGGTTTCACCCTGAGCGGAATATTTGCCACCTGGTACTATGTGGGGCAACGGGTTCTCAAGGTCTCCATGGCAGAGAGCAAATTCCTCATGACGGTAGGAAAACTCCACTTCTGGCTCTACTTCATCGGATCGCTCCTGGCAGTTGCCTCTCTCCTCGTCCGATATACAACCTCTAAAGAGTATGCCCAGTTCGAGTGGCCCTTTGACATTGTCGTTGTCCTCATCTGGGTTCTCTGGGGGATCAGTATCTTCGGTCTCATCGGTATCCGCCGTGAGAAGACCCTCTATATCTCCATGTGGTACTACATTGCGACCTTCCTCGGTGTTGCAATGCTCTATCTCTTCAACAATATGGAGGTTCCCACCTATTTTGTCGCCGGTATGGGGGATTTCTTCCACTCTGTCAGTATGTATGCCGGTACAAATGATGCCCTTGTCCAGTGGTGGTATGGACACAATGCGGTTGCCTTCGTCTTCACAGTGCCCATCATTGCGATGATCTACTACTACTTGCCGAAGGAGTCGGGACAGCCTGTTTACTCCTACAAACTCTCCCTCCTCTCATTCTGGGGCTTGATGTTCGTCTATCTCTGGGCTGGTGGTCACCACCTCATCTACTCCACAGTTCCTGACTGGATGCAGACAATGGGTTCCGTCTTCTCTGTCATCTTGATTCTCCCTTCTTGGGGTTCCGCTCTCAACATGCTCCTCACAATGAAGGGAGAATGGGGACAGCTCAAAGAGAACCCTCTCATCAAATTCATGGTTCTCGCTTCCACATTCTACATGCTCTCCACACTCGAAGGTCCCATTCAGTCTATTAAATCTGTAAACGCCCTCGCCCACTTTACAGATTGGATCCCCGGTCATGTCCATGACGGTACCCTCGGATGGGTCGGTTTCATGATCATCGCCGCCATTATGCACATGGCACCCCGCTTCTATAAGCGAGAGATCTACAGCAAGAAACTCCTTGAAATGCAGTTCTGGCTCCAGACTACCGGTATCGTTCTCTACTTCTCCAGCATGTGGATCGCAGGAATTACCCAAGGTATGATGTGGAGGGCAGTCGATCAGTACGGAAACCTTGCATACTCATTTATCGATACAGTGACCGTTCTCCATCCATACTATACACTCCGAGGTATCGGTGGACTCTTCTACTTCATCGGTCTATTCATGTGGGCATACAATTTCTATAAGACAATGACAGCGTCCAAAGAGCTCAAAGAAGAGCCTACATTCGCTTCGCCAATGGCTGCGTAAGGAGGTATAGATGTTTGGTTGGTTAGAGAGAAATCCCTTTTTCTTTGCAGTAGGTGTTTTTGTGGTCATCGCCTTTGCGGGACTCATCGAGATCGTCCCCGACTTTGCCCAGCAGTCACGGCCTGTGGCTGGGGCAAAACCCTACGATCTCCTGAGGTTGGCGGGGCGGCAGGTCTATATCAAAGATAGCTGTAACGCCTGTCACTCCCAGCTCATTCGACCCTTCAAAATCGAGACAGACCGATACGGTATGTACTCCCTCAACGGAGAGTACGCCTATGACCGACCCTTCCTCTGGGGATCCAAGAGGACAGGGCCAGATCTCCACAGGGTAGGAAATTACCGAACAAGTGACTGGCACGCAAACCATATGTGGGATCCGACAAGTGTCGTTCCAGGCTCCATCATGCCCGCCTACAAACATATGTTTACCAATGTGACAGACCTTGAGACAGCCTATGCAGAGGCCCTCACTGTGAAAAAGGTCTTCAATGTCCCCTACGACAAAGATATAGATGGAGATGGAAAGATCGATGTTCCCTTGGGATCCTTTGAAGAGGCCAAACAGAGAGCTCTCCAAGACGCTCTCAAAATCGCCCAGGAGACAAAACGAAAAGATCTCGTAGAGATGGTCAAGGCCGGAAAGATTCCTGAGATCGTAGCGCTCATAGCCTATCTCAACGGATTGAAGTAAGAGATGGATATTAAACTGCTTCAGGGGGTGATGTACTTCGGACTCATTGTCTTTCTGACATTTGTCCTCTACGGGTACATTTTTCACCTCTACCGAAGCGAAAAACGGGGGGAGCGGGATTATGAGAAGTACGGCAAAATAGCCTTGGACGATGAATTGACATCGAAGCCTATAGAGCCGATTGAAGAAGAAACGAAGAAGGAGTCCAAATGAACTGGCTAAGCGATAATGTGAACCAGTTGGCTCTGCTTGGTGCCGCCGCCATTCTGATTCTGACCATCGGTGTAGCGGCAAAATATTTCAAGCAGATCAAAGAGGGAAAGAGCGAAGGGGAGCTCAAAGAGGAGAATTGGGACGGCATCGGAGAGTACAAGAACAACTCTCCCATCGGCTGGTCCCTGGCATTCATTGGAACGATCATCTGGGGAGTTTGGTACTGGCTCGTCGGCTATCCCCTCAACGCCTACTCCCAGATTGGAGAGTATAACGAAGAGGTAAAGTCCTATCAAGCCAAGTTTGAGAGCAAATGGGCCAATCCCAGCAAAGAGGATCTCCTCGGTATGGGTGAGGGAGTTTTCCTCGTCCAATGTTCTCCCTGCCACGGAATCGATGCTACAGGGATTGAAGGGAAAGCCCAAGACTTGACTCGGCGGTTCGTCAGTAAGTCTCAGGTCCTCGATGTGATCAAGAGGGGTTCAGCCGCCCTCGGTAACCCCAACGGACAACTGGGCTATCAGCTTGGAATGATGCCTCCTGGACTTCTCAGCGGAGCCGATGCAGAGGCGGTAGCCACCTATGTGGCCAACGGCTTCAAAGGGAACAACAAAGGGGCGGAACTCTTCCAGAGTGCATGTGCCAGCTGTCACGGTCCCGATGGAAGGGGAATGAATGGCATGGCTCCCAACTTGAGGGAGTATGACGATCCCATTATCTCCCATGTCCTCCAACATGGAAAACAGGGTATAATTGGAATTATGCCCAGCTTCAAGGGACGCTTGACAAAGGTCCAAGAGCGAGCAGTCGCCGCCTATATCCGATCATTGAGCGAGTAAGGAGTAGAGCATGAATGATAAAAGAGGAATATGGACGCTCGACGGACTCACAGGATATTTTATAGCGGTCGGCCTGCTGTTGAGCATCTTGGCTTTCTTGACAGCGGCGGCCATTAAGACCCAGAGCGCCACTGCTACCCAGAGTTACGAGATCAAAGATCCGTTTGGGATCAAGATGATCGGCCCCGATCTGGAAAATGAGAAGCATGTCATTATCCACGGGAAACCTGTGGGAGGAGATACCCTCCACAAGTGGCAGTTTGTCGAGAAGTAGAAGGAGTCGATTATGGTTGATAAGCTCGAAGCAATTATCGGTTGGATGCTACTCGGTATGGCGGCTCTCTCCCTCTGGGCGGTGGCCACACCCTTCCACGCCTATGTCGGCTAATGGTTAGCCTTGCAGTCAAAAGGGCTCTCGCCCTTTTGATCCTTCCCTTCACCCTTCTCGCTCTCCAAAACTTCGTCATCAAGAATGACAATCTCCTCCCCCAGAAAACTATAGACAAGATCAACGAGATAGGGGCCGAACTCTATGGGAAGACAGGGATAGCCCTCTATCTCGTGGCTGTCCAGAAGATGCCTACGGAGAAGATTGTCGATTATGAGAAGGAGTTGGCTCAAACTCTCCCTCCCCCCTTTGTCCTCCTCACCTTCGCTCTCAAGGACCATAAAGTCGATATTTATACCTCATCCCCAGAGGTGGCCCAAACATTTGACAAAGAGCAGGTATTGAGCCCCTTTCCATGGAAGGGGACGATTATCCCCCTCCTCGAATCCCATTCCAAGAATAAAAAAGCGGCCATAGAGGCGGCCCTCCTCAACGGATACGCAGATATAGCGGAACAGATAGCGGCCAGCCGTTCTGTAGAGCTCCAGAGTGGAATTGGGAGTACCAACAGGACCATCTACCTCGCCCTCCGTATTCTCTTTTATGGCATACTTCTCCTCATCTTTGCCAATTTCATCTACAGGAGATTCATCAAGTGAAGAGAGAGAGGAATATGTGGCCCCTCTTCATTCTAGGGCTGGTACTCTTTGCCGTTGCTCTGGGAGTCTGGACCATCAAGGTCGCCATCGATAACCCCGTAGAGCTGGATAACTCCTTCTTCATGGACTACCAGAAAGTCGACGAGGAGTACTACAAGATTGAACAGATAGCCAAAGAGTTCGAGAAAAAGTATCGGGTAGAACTGGTCAACAAAAAGTTGAAGAGTGGAGAGGAGACTCTGATCATTGTCGTCGAAGATAGAGAGGGGAACCCCGTCCCCAATGGAAAGGTGGAGATCCTCGTCACCCGTCCCAACACCTCCCAGTACGACCAGAAGGTAGAAGCTGTTTACAGAGATGGGTGGTATGAGGCCCGGGTAACTCTCCCCCTGGAGGGAAGGTGGGATATTATTGCCAAAGTTACTGTGGGAGATCTCTACCACTACTATAAATGGAAACGCTCGACACGACGGATCATCGAAGATAATCTTAAAAAAAGCTAAATTTAAGCTCTTTTAAAGGGAATTAGAAGTACAATCTCACCCATAAAATCGGAAAAGGGCGTGAGGATGAAGCTTACCAAGATGATCAAACCGGAAGATGTCCAGCGAGAGTGGCATGTGATCGACGCCGAAGGAAAGACCTTTGGGCGCCTTGTGACAGAGATAGCTACACTGCTCCGGGGAAAACATAAACCCTACTACACTCCCCATGTGGACTGTGGCGACTATGTGGTGGTGATCAACGCCTCGAAGGTGGTGGTCAGCGGGAAGAAGGAGAATAAGGAGTACCACAAACATACAGGCTATTTCGGGAGTGTCAAGAGCGAGAAGCTCGCCCAACTGCGGGAGAAAAATCCTGAAAAGCTCTTTAAGTTGGCGACTCGGGGGATGCTCCCCAAAAATAAGTTGGGGAGGGCTATGTTGAAAAAATTGAAGGTCTATCCCGGAAGTGACCATCCTCATACAGCACAAGTGAAGGGAAAGTAAGATGGCGAGATACTACGCAACAGGGAAGAGAAAGACGGCGGTAGCCAAGGTCTGGATAAGCAACGGGAGCGGGAAAATCGTTGTCAATGGCATGAGCCTTGATGAGTGGTTGGGAGGCCATGAGGCCTTGAAGCTACGGGTACGTCTCCCTCTCATCTTGACCAAGATGGAGGGAAATATAGATGTGGTGGCAACCACTTTAGGAGGGGGCTATTCAGCCCAAGCCGACGCCCTGAAACATGGAATATCCAAGGCCCTCTGTGTCATGGATGAGGGGTTGAGGGCCGTTCTCAAACCCCATGGTCTCCTTACCCGAGATGCCCGGATCGTCGAAAGGAAGAAATACGGAAAACACAAGGCCCGCCGATCTCCCCAATTCTCCAAACGATAAGTTCCCCCTCGGGCTTCTGCCCGAACCTCCCCAAATCAAAATCCCCGAAAGGATAGAGCCGATGTTGAAAGATATTACACCGGAAGAGCTCAAAGAATTGGCCGAGAAGGGGGTAGTCATCATCGATATACGGACTCCGATGGAGTGGCAACAGACAGGAGTCGTTCCGGGGTCAAAACTCCTCACCTTCTTCGATCTCTACGGCAATTACGACATCGATAGTTTTATGGAGGAGTTTCAGAAATTGGTCCCCACCAAGGAGACCCCCTTCATTCTCGTCTGTAGAACAGGGAGCCGCACAGCCACAGTAGGCAACTTTCTCGCCAACCAGATGGGATACACTAACGCTATGCACCTTGCAGGAGGAATATACGCCTGGAGCAACGAAGGTAATAGATTTGTACCTGTTAATCAATAGTTGCTATAATTAAGGTATGAAAAAGCTAACTATCTACCTATCTACTCTCTTAACACTGTTTGGGGCGATGCTCCCCGAAGTCGATGGAACTACTCCATCGGAGATCACAATAGAGGGATACTACGCCGCCCTCAACGGTGACAAACGGTGCAATGTCTATTTTATCCGTGGGATGGCCATAGGAACTCAGAACGACAGAAACGGAAGTGATCTCGTAGATTTTACAATCTATGACGACGGAGCTGTTGTCGCCTCCACCCAGATAGCGATCCCAGTAGGTGAACTCAAGGAGTTCAATATTACCCTCACCTACGAGAGCGAGGGGAGTGAGAAGGCTCCCGGAGTGGCTGTAGAATCCCAGGATCTCCAAATCTACATAGATCCCTACATTCCCGAAGAGAACAGCTCCATCTGTGACTACTACAAGGAGGAGATAGCTATCCGCTCCCATATAGAGAGGAATTGCAGAGTTATCAATCGGTACGGGGTGGAGTGCTGTAAAAGGTTGGGAAGGGGTCTGGAGAAGGGTTACTAATTCTCTCCCTTCACCCCCCTCCTCTCTTCAGGAGGGGAGGGAGAGGATAACTCTGGTCCCCTTTCCAACTTCGCTCTCTATCTCAATTTTGATGTCCAGCTCGTCACAGAGCTTTTTGACAATGCTCAGACCGATCCCTATTCCCCGATCACTCTCCTTGTAAAAGCGGTCAAAGACCCTCTTGCTGTTTTTGATCCCCCGTCCACTATCCTCGATAATGACCCTATGCCTCTCAACGATGACCCTGACAAATCCCCCCTTTTTGTTGTATTTGCAGGCGTTGGAGAGGAGGTTGTCGATGATCCGAATGAAGAGGTCCTGTTGGGTGAAGAGAGTTACCTTGGCCCGCTCTTCGAAATGGAAATGGAGGTTAGGATAGGTCGATGAGAAACATTTGATCCTCTCCTTCAGGAGCTGGTTGATATTGACCTTGCTCCTCTCACTCTTTATGTTCTTGAGAAAGAGGCGAAAATTCTCCTGGAGGGAGAGAATTGTCTCCACACTCTGGGAGATCCTATCGATGAAGGGGCTCTGGCACTCCTTCTTGAGCATCTCCAGATTGAGAACGATGGCCGAGATCGGTGTATTGAAATCGTGGAGAATATCCTTGATGAATTCCTGGTTAATCTGGAGGGCTTGGCGAATAGGTTTGAGGGTGTAGAGGGTCAGAATGAAGGAGAGAAACATGATGAGGAGGGATGCGAAGGCGAAGAGGGTAAGAATATTGAGGGCCAACTTCTCTATATCCTCCTGGAGCTGGGACCTCTTGTAGGAGATTTTGAGGTAGTACTTTTTAGATGTAGGGAGGGGAAAGAGGGCGTAGATCTCATCCCTTTCACTGTAGAGGCGGTTGATGATGGCCTTGCTGTTTTTGGGGTAGAAATCGTAGTCAAAATCTTTGCAACTCAATGTATAACTGCAGACCTGCATCCGCTTGAGGAGAAGTTCGTATATGTCCTTCTTCTTGTCGGTGTAGAAGAAGAAAAAGATGAGGGTGAGCATGAGCTCTAGGAGGGTGAAGAAGACGATGAAATTTTTGAAGAGCGATTCTCTCTCGCTCCTATTCAAGGGTGTAACCCTTCGATCGGATATTCTTTATGTCGATGTTGAATTTGCTCTTCAACTTGTTGATGGTCACCCTGAGGGCTACATCGCTAGGGTTGTGCATCATATCCAGGAGTTCCTGCTTGGTAACGATCTCTCCCCTCTTCTCTATGAGCCGTTGGAGAATGTTGAACTGGATCTCCCCGATGGGCTCCAGTCTCCCATTGACTTTGATGGTTTTGGAGAGGGGATCCAGCTCTAGATGTCTGTAGTGGAGGAGTTCCTCCTTGGGTTTTGAGAATTTGGATCTAATTCTGATAATGAGTTCCTGAGGGTGGAAGGGCTTCTTGATGTAATCGATGGCTCCTATCTCGAAGGCTTCAGCGATTGTATCGAGAGTGGTCAGTGCGGTAATGAAGATGACAGGGGTTCTGTCTTCAGCCTCCTTGAGCTCCTGGACTATCTGGAGGCCGCTCTCCCCATTGAGATTGATGTCGAAGAGATAGAGGTCATACTGATTCTCGAAGGTGAGATCGAGGGCATCTTCGGCGCTGTATCCCACATCGACCTCAAAGTTTTCACTCTCCAAATAATCCTTGAGACTCTGAGCCAAGAGCTCATCGTCTTCGATGAGAAGTATCTTCAAAATCCCTCCTTTGAAGAGGAAGTTTAACCAAAATAGTGTTATGATTTGGTTAAAATTTCTCTCTTTGGAGGAAAGATGAGGTCCGCCCTTCTGCTCCTCTTTCTAGGAGTCTATACAGTTGCGTCTACACTCCACCTCGCCCTCTCGGCAAGTCCCAGCCGCATCAATCCCCTCCTTGCCACAGACAGCGCCAGTGGAGAGATTACAGGGTGGGTTTTTAATGGACTCTTCAAGTATGATAAAGATGGGAAGATCACTACAGACCTTGCCCGCTCCTATAAGTTCAGGGATGACCGCCATCTGGAGGTGGAGCTTCGGGATGATGTGGTCTGGCACGACGGGTCCCCATTTACGGCCGACGATGTTCTCTTCACCTTCCAGCTAGTCAAATCTCCCAAACTTTTTACCCCCTATGCCGATGAGTTTAGATATGTGGAGCGGGTCGAGAAGTTGGGAAGCCATAGGGTTCTCATCACCTACAAGAAGCCCTATTTCAAAGCCCTCCAGACTTGGATGATCGGGATTCTCCCAAAACACCGCCTGGAGAATGAGAAGGATATTATGACCTCATCCTTCAACCAACATCCCATAGGGACAGGTCCCTATATGCTCAAGGGCTTCACAGCATCCAGCGACATAGTCTTGGAGGCCAACAGGCACTATTTTGAGCATAAACCCAATATTGAGAAGCTCCACTACCACTTTCTCCCCGATCCAGCGACCCAGTTCCTCATGCTGAAATCCCACAAACTCGATGTCGGAGGGCTCTCCCCCCTCCAGCTGGAGCGTCAGATCGGTCCGGAGTTCAAAAGGTTCTACGCCATCTACGAACAACCGAGCCACGGCTATACCTACCTCGGTTTCAATCTTCGAAACCCCAAGTTCAAAGATAGACGGGTCCGAGAGGCCATCAATCTAGCCATCGACCGCCAGGAGCTCATCGATATTCTCTTCTTCTCCCACGCCAGGGTCTGCACCGGTCCCTTCATGCCGGGAAGTTTTGCCTTCAATCCCGATGTCCGCCCCCCCAAGGTCGATCTGGAGAGGGCTAAAGAGCTTCTGAAGGCTGTAGGATATACGGAAGAGCACCCCCTAGAGTTCGAGATCGCCACAAACTCTAACAACAGCTTGAGAATGTATGCGGCCCAGATCATTCAATACCAGCTCTCCCATATCGGCGTCAAGGTACGGATTAAAGCCATGGAGTGGCAGGCCTTCCTCAATACTGTAGTTATGCCCCGAAAGTTTGAGACCGTCCTCCTTGGGTGGGGATTGGGACTGACTCCGGATGCCTACTCCATCTGGCACAGCGAATCCACCAAGAAGGGGGGCTTTAACTTCATAGGCTACTCAAATAGTGAAGTAGATCGGCTCATCAAAGAGGCCGAAACCACCATAGATCAAAGGAAGCTGGCCCATATTTACAGGAGAATATTTGCCCTCATCGTCCAAGATATTCCCTATATCTTCCTCTACATTCCCAACTCCATTACAGCTGTCAACCGCTCCATCAAGGGTGTCGAACCCTCCATCATCGGCATCATGCACAATGTCATAGATTGGATCAAGCCATGAGGAAGACCACCGTTCTCTTCGATCTCGACGGAACCCTCATCGACTCGACGGAGGCCATTCTCCAGAGCTTCTCCCATGCCTTCAGAAGGTACGGAGCGGTCCCACCGCCGGAGGAAGAGATCCTCAAGCTGATCGGCCACCCTCTAGATCGGATGTTCTCCCATTTCGGGGTCTCGGATCCCACCCCATTTGTGGAGGCCTACAAGGAGAGGTACAGAGAGATTTTTAAAGAGATGACCCGACTCCTCCCCCATGTACGGGAAGCTGTGGAGAGAGCCTACTCATTTGCCCGACTGGGAGTTGTCACTACCAAGACCGGCAGTTACTCCCGAGAACTCCTGGAACATTTCGGACTTCTCCCCTTCTTCCAGGTAGTTATCGGTAGGGAGGATGTCTCCAATCCCAAACCCGATCCTGAACCCATCCTGAAGGCCCTCCACCAGATCGGAAGTTTGAGGGAGTATAGCTGGATGGTGGGGGATACCTGCCTCGATATGGAAGGGGCCCGCAGGGCGGGGATCCATTCGGTAGCTGTTACATCTGGATACGGTTCTCCAAAGCAGTTGGTCCGTTGTGCCTCCCATGTTGAAGATGATGCCCTAGGTGCGATAAGATATATCAAAAGATTTGAGAGGAGGCGATAAGTTAAGGTAATTAATGTTATTTGGAGATAACTCTTCAAAGTTATCTTTAAGAGGGAGTTGATTACAATAGAGTAACAATTTTGTTAAGGAGCGGAAATGTTAGAGATACGATGGCACAGCCGGGCTGGTCAAGGGGCTGTAACAGGGGCCAAAGGACTAGCCGATGTAGTGGCAAATACAGGAAAATATGTCCAAGCTTTCGCCTTCTACGGTTCCGCAAAACGGGGAGCGGCAATGACCGCCTACAACCGTGTCGACGATCAGCCGATTCTCAACCATGAGAAGTTCATGCGTCCGGACTATGTCCTCGTCATCGATCCAGGACTGACCTACACAGCGGACATCACAGCCAACGAGAAGGAAGGAACAAAATATATTATCACGACCCACCTTTCCAAGGAGGAGCTCATCAAGTCCCAGCCCAAATTGGAGGGGAAAGAGGTCTATGTTGTTGACTGTATGCGGATCTCTCTCGATACCATCGGGAGAGCTATTCCCAATACTCCCATGCTCGGGGCGCTCATGAAGGTTAGCGGCATGTTTGACCTGGAGTACTTCCAAAATGCGATGAAAAAGGTTCTGAGTAAATTCCCCCAGAAGATTATTGATGCAAACATGGCGGCGATCGAGAGAGCATACAACGAAGTGAAGTAAAAGGATAGAGCATGGCAAAAGATATGAAGCATATTGATATTGAAGAGATTCAGAAACTCGGGTGGGATGAGCTCATTCCGGGAGCCGCCCTCTTCTCTTTCAGAGAGCCTGTGGAAGATGTGGTCGAGGTTCCCATGGAGGAGCGCCCCTATGCACCTACAAACTCCCATGAGTGGCAGGTCGGGGATTGGAGGGTCGAGAAACCAGTCTACAACAGAGATCTCTGCATCGACTGCCAATTCTGTTGGGTCTTCTGCCCCGATATGTCCATCTTGAGCCGTGACAAGAAGATGATCGGTGTCATCTACGAGCACTGCAAGGGGTGCGGTATCTGTGTGGAGGTCTGTCCCACCAATCCCAAATCCCTCCTCATGTTCCCAGAACATATGGATAATGATGAGGCTCTGAAACGGTGGCCCCAAAAAGAAGAGAAAAAAAAGGATTGAGCATGGCGAAAAAATTTGAACTCAACGAGATCGAAGTTTGGGATGGGAATATGGCGGCGGCCCAGGCACTGCGCCAAGCCGATGTCGACATTGTTGCCGCCTATCCAATTACGCCATCGACCCCCATCGTCCAAAACTACTCTAAATTTCTTGCTGATGGCTATGTGGATGGTGAATTTATTATGGTCGAGTCGGAACACTCGGCAATGAGCGGTTGTGTGGCGGCAAGTGCGGCAGGGGTCAGAGCCGCTACCGCAACGAGCTCCCAGGGTTTCGCCCTCATGGTAGAGGTTCTCTATCAGGCCAGCGGTATGCGCCTCCCCATCGTTCTCACAGTGGTCAACAGAGCCCTTGCGGCTCCCCTCAATGTCAATGGTGACCACTCCGACATGTACCTCGGCCGAGATGCAGGATGGATCAATCTCTGCTCCTACAACCCCCAAGAGGCCTACGATCTTACCCTCATGGCCTTCAGAATCGGAGAGGATCTCCGGGTCAGACTCCCTGTCATGGTCCATCAGGACGGCTTCCTCTGCTCCCACACAGCCCAGAATGTGAGACCCCTCCAGGATGAAGAGGCGAGGGAGTTTGTCGGGGAGTTCAAGGCGGTCAACTCTATGCTCGATGTCTCCGACCCAGTCACCCACGGGGTCCAGACAGAGGAAGATTGGCACTTTGAACACAAAGCCCGTCAACACCATGACATGATGTCCTCCTTCGATGTAATCAGAGAGGTCTTCGGTGAGTTCAAAGAGCGGACAGGAAGGGAGTACGACCTTGTCTATACCTACAAGATGGACGATGCCGATGTGGCTATAGTCGCCCTAGGTACTACGGTAGAGAGTGCCCGAGTGGCCGCCGATCAGATGCGGGAGAAAGGGGTCAAGGCTGGAGTCGTCAGTTTCAGAGTTCTCCGTCCCTTCCCCTTCAACGAGATCGTTGACGCCCTCGGAGATGTGAAGGCGATAGCCGCTATGGACAGGAGCGCTCCGGGAGGAACATTTGGTATGCTCTTCAATGAACTAGGGGCGGCTCTCATGGCGAAAGGGAAGCGACCCATTCTCCTCAATTACATCTACGGTCTGGGAGGTAGGGATACCACAATCAACATGCTCAGAGAGGTCTATGAGCAACTCAACGAGTGTGCCCAAGCTGGGGAAGCCAAATATCCGCTCCAGCAATTCATCGGTCTACGAGGACCAAAACTTTCGTTCTATTAAGAGAGGGGGATAAAGATGGTCAAGAAGATAAAGAATCTCAAGGAGTTTTCGCTCTCCAACGATCGGTTTGAGGGTGCCAACCTCATGTGTCCGGGCTGTTCCCATAACATTATTGTCCGAGAAGTCCTCAACGCCACCAACGATCCGGTCATTGTAGCGACGGCCACAGGGTGTCTCGAAGTCTGTACAGCTGTCTATCCCAAAACGAGCTGGGATGTGAGCTGGATCCATATCGGTTTCGAGAATGCGGCTGTAGCGGCGGCCACTGTCAGCGCCGCCTATGAGGTGATGAAACGGAAGGGGAAACTGCCTCCCGCTACCCAGAAGATGGTAGATGAGGGGAGGGAGCCTAAAATTGTGGCCTTCGCTGGAGATGGGGGAACCTACGACATCGGTTTCCAATCTCTGAGTGGCGCCTTTGAACGGGGTCATAACTTTATGTATGTCTGTCTCGATAACGAGGTCTATGCCAACACAGGGGGACAGAGGAGCTCTTCGACTCCCATCGGAGCCAGCACAACAACCAGCCCAGCTGGAAGCGTGAGCTATGGAGAGAAGATGCAGAAGAAGAGCATGGTCGAAATTATGGCCGACCATGGAGCTCCCTATGTGGCCCAAGTGAGTCCGAGCAAGTGGAAAGATCTTGTGAAGAAGGTCCAAAAGGGCTTTGAGGTCTATGGACCTGTTTACATCAATGCCCAGAGCGCCTGTACAACAGAGTGGAAACACGCTCCGGAGGATACGATCGAGGTCAGCGATCTTGGAGTGGAGAGCTGTGTCTGGCCCCTCTACGAAATTATCAATGAGCGGGACGAACACGGGATCATCTACAGCACGAAACTCAATATTACCTACAGACCGAAGAAGAAGATCCCCGTAGAGGAGTACCTGGCGGCCCAGCCCCGCTTCAGACACCTTTTCAAACCTGAAAACCGCCATATTATCGATCTATGGCAGAAAGCGGTAGATGCACGGTGGGAGTATCTCCAACGGCGAGAGGAAGCTGGGGTCTAGATGGCATATATCTATGCCAAGATCAAGGAGGCAGTAAGCCAGGAGGCAAAACACTTTGAGTGTATCTCAAAGCGGTATGAACTCCCCTACTGTATCCTATTGATCTGGTATGAAGGCGATAGAGATCTCTCCGATCTCATCGTCTCCAATACCCGGTGTGCAGACCGTTTCATCAAGATAGACGATCGGCTCTACTCCCTCCTCTTCTTCGCCAATCGTCCCGACTCCCATGCTACCGTAGCCAATAAACTGCTCTATATCATCGAGCGCCACAATCCTACTGCCAAAGTAGGGATAGGCGTCGCCTGTACCAATTTCTCAGATGAGATAGATGAGGTTCTCCCCCAGGCGATCCAGAATCTTCTGATAGCCAAGGAACACGACTACAACGCCATTGAAGATAATTTTTGACCAAACCCTGCTTGTGAAGGACTACCTATGCCTCTGCTTGAGAGTTTTCTAGTGGACCATACCAAGATGGAGGCTCCTGCCGTCCGTCTGGCTAAGGAGATGGAGACCCCTTCGGGAGATCCCATTAGGGTCTTCGACCTCCGTTTCTGCAGACCCAATAGGGAGATTATGGGGCCCAAAGGGACTCACACCCTGGAACACCTTTTTGCCGGCTTCATGCGGGACCACCTCAACAGCGAGAGTGTGGAGATTATCGATATTTCTCCAATGGGATGCCGCACAGGATTTTATATGAGTCTCATCGGAACTCCCAGTGAACTTGAAGTGGCCCAAGCGTGGGAGAAGAGTATGCGGGACATCTTAGCCCTCCGTTCCATTGAGGATATTCCGGAGCTCAACATCTACCAGTGTGGAAGTTGCTATATGCACTCCCTCAACGAAGCCCAACAGATCGCCCGCCATGTGGTGGATCGGGGAATTCAGATTATGGACAATGAGGCCCTCGCCCTCGATCCCGAGAAGATTGATCGGCAGAGATGCGATGTCGATCCCACAACCATCCGCACTATTGGAGGCGAAGGGTGACTGTAGCCATACCTGTTACAGAGTTTCAAGGGGTTGACTCGACCATTACAGATCTTAAAGGGGCCCGGGGTTTTGTCTTCGTCCAGCTGGGAGAGGGAATGGAGATCGAGGGAGTTCGGTTCAAGGAGGATCTGGACGGGGAGCCTTTGGACTATATTGTTACCCCTGAGAGAGATGACGATCTGGAGGAGGCCTTCGATCTCGGGGCCCGAGCCCTTTTGGCCCCCAGGGGAAGCTCTGTAGAGGAGATTGTCGAAGCCATGATGTTTCGGGAACTTGACGAGATCAGATGATGGATTACGAGCTCCGCCAGACGGGAGATGGAAGCTACACCCTCTACTCCACCTCTTTTGATGAGTGCTACCATTCAGTAAAAGATGGAGCTCTGAGGGAGGCCCTCTATAAACATGTCCTCCCCGCCTTCGATCTGGTCCAGAAAGGGAAGGTTCGGATTCTCGACATCTGCTTTGGCCTCGGCATCAATACCCTCGCCACTCTCTACTGGTTGGAGAGACTCCCCCAGATTGAAAGGGTGGAGATCTTCTCTCCGGAGATGGATCGGGAACTTCTCAATCTCCTCCCTACCTTCCCATACCCCCAGGAGCTGGCTCCCTACCGTCCTCTCATCGAAGAGCTGGTCACAACGGGTTCTTACGGAGATGGGCGGGTCTCCATAGAGCTCTTCAAGGGAGATGCGAGGGAGTATGTGAGAGGGCTGGAGGCCATCGACATCGTTTATCAGGATCCCTTCAGTCCCAAGAGAAATCCTATTCTCTGGACCCTGGAGTTTTTTCGAGACCTCCACCGTATCATGGACGATAGTGGAATACTGACCACCTATTCGGTGGCTACGCCGGTGCGTCTGGGACTCTACGAGGCCGGCTTCTCAATCTACGAGGCGCCCAAAAAAATAGGAGTGCGCCCTGGAACCATCGCTTCCAAAGGACCTCTCCCCTTGAATCAGATCGACATGGAGGCCAAACGGCGGCGCAGTAGTGCCAAGGTGTTACGGGACGATGAGGTGGTAGATCCAACCTACAATCTGCCCCGCTCCAATGACCAGACTTGAGAGGAGGAAGAGGACAAAGAGGCCCCCGGCAAATTGGTAGTACTAGGGGGAGTTGGAGATTCCTCGGGCTCCTGGAACCATTGGATGGGGACCAACTTGATCCCCTCAACTCCTTCCACCCCATCGAAACGAGCGAGGGACCCCTCTTTTTCCAGCCTCTCGATGGCCCGTTTGAGTTCTTGGAGTCCGGCCCCATCCGCCACGAGGAACTCCTCCCACTCCGGATCCCTCAACCCCGTTTTTGATAGTATTGTAGCACACGGGCCTGAGAAATTTGGGTAGAATGGAGAAAAACTACCAAAGGAGTAGAGATGGTCACCGATGATCTCAAGAGAGTGATGCTCCATATCGCCCGTGCCGCTATTCGAGAGGAGCTCACCGGTAAACGGGAGCTGACCGAGGAGGTCAAGGAACGGCTCAAGGCCACCTATCCCCAACTTGCCCAGCCAGGAGCGGTCTTTGTCACCATCAATGAGAGGAGCTCCCTGCGGGGCTGTATCGGCTCCCTCGTCGCCCATAGGCCTCTACTGGACGACCTCATCGCCAATGCCAAGGCGGCGGCCTTTGGGGATCCCCGTTTCCCCCCTCTCTCTCCTGAAGAGTTTGATCAGATCACCATTGAGATTTCCTTGCTGGGAGAGCCTAAGCCCCTGGAGTATCGGGATATTGAGGAGTTGAGGCGGAAGATTCGTCCAGGGGTCGATGGAGTCGTCCTCAAGCTGGATGGACGCCAGGCTACATTCCTCCCCCAGGTCTGGGAGGAGCTTCCGGACTTCGACCAGTTCTTCGCCCACCTCTGTTTGAAGGCGGGACTCCCTGCCAACTGCCTCGAATACCACCCCCAAATCTTCGTCTATCCTGTGGAGAAGTGGAGCGAGGAGGAGTTTCGGAGCTAGAGATGAGAGATGATTGACCGAAATTCAATAGAGCGGCTCAAGACAGCCATCGATATAGTCGATGTTATCGGTCACTACATTGAACTCAAGAAAGCGGGCTCCAACTACAAGGGGCTCTGTCCCTTCCACGACGAGAAGACTCCGAGCTTCGTTGTGAGCCCTTCCCGCCAGATATTCCACTGCTTCGGTTGTGGGGTTGGGGGAGATGCCATCAAATTTGTCATGGAGTATGAGAAGATCAGCTACCCTGAAGCCATTGAGAAATTGGCTTCCCTCTACAATATCCCCCTTATCTACACCTCCCAGAAGGGAGGGGGAAGTTCTTCCCTCTTCAAGGCTCTCGAAGAGATCAATAGACTCTACAAGAGGACCCTCCCCCAGAAAAGGGAAGCCATGGACTATCTTCGCTTCCGAGGGGTGAGTAGTGCCAGTATAGAGCGGTTTGAGTTGGGATACGCTCCGGAGAGCTTCCTCCAGATAGACCACCTCAAGTCCCACTTCATCCCCCTCAGAGATGGACTGAAGGCGGGAATTCTCGGAGAGAGAGGAGGGAAGCTCTACGCCCGCTTGGTAGAGAGAATTACCTTTCCCATCTACTCTCCGAGTGGGAAAATTGTCGGCTTTGGGGGGAGGACAATGACCGACCATGTCGCCAAATACCTCAACACCCCCCAGACGGAGCTCTTCAACAAATCGAGGCTTCTCTACGGCTACCATCTCGCCAAGGAGCAAATCTATAAAAAGAGGCGCCTCATACTCTCGGAAGGATACCTTGATGTGGTTATGCTCCACCAAGCAGGCTTCAATACAGCGGTTGCCACCTTGGGGACAGCCCTCACTCCCAGCCACCTCCCTTTGATCCGCCGGGGAGAGCCCCAAGTTATTCTGGCCTACGATGGGGATCGGGCAGGTATCCAAGCGGCCCTCAAAGCCGCCCAACTGCTGGCCAGGAGTGGAATAGAGGGAGGGGTCGTCCTCTTCACAGATGGAGATGATCCAGCCGACATGGTCCAGAAGGGGCGTATTGAGGAGTTGGAACGGCTCTTCTCCCATCCGAAACCCCTCATAGAGTTTGTTCTCGAAAGTATTGTCCAGAGTTTCGATCTGACCAACCCGCGGGAGAAGGAGAAGGCCCTCCTCCAAGGTGTGGAATTTCTTAAAACCCTCTCCCCCATTCTCCGGGAGGAGTACAGAGACTATCTGGCCGCCCTCCTCGGGACCCTCCCCTCTCGGATACCACTTACATCTGAACCCCTCAAAGGGGGGAAGAGCCTCGAAGTGAGGGATACCAAAGAGTTGAGCCTCATTAAGACGATGCTCCTCTATCCCGAAACTGTGGAGCGGGTTGTGGATACCATTGGAATAGATCACATCAGATACCACAAAAGGGAGTTTGAAGCCGCCCTGGAGGGGCGGAGGGAGGACCCGGCCTTGAGGGCCATTCTTCTAGATGAGGAGATTATTCCCTTCCGACCGGAGGAGTTGGAGGGAGAATTGGTCACTTTTCTGATAAAATACTATGAACGAAAGCTGAAAGAGATTGCCAAAAAGGATATTCCCTTTGAGGAGAAGAGCTTTTTCATCCGGAAATATCGGGAAAATATCCTGAAACTGAGGCGTGGAGAGTTAGCCATTGAATAGAGAAAAGATACGGGCCCTCGCCCTTTTCAGCGGCGGCTTGGATAGCCTTCTCGCTATGAAGCTCCTGATAGAGCAGGGGGTAGAGGTCATAGGACTCTATTTCGACACAGGTTTTGGGGGGAAGGGTGAGGAAGAGAAAAAGAGGTATCTCCAAGAGGTCGCCCAGAAGATCGGAGCCCAATTGGAGATCGTCAATATCAGAGAGCAGTTTATCCAAGAGATACTCTTCGATCCCAAATATGGGTACGGAAAGAATTTCAATCCCTGCATAGATTGCCACGCCAATATGATCCGCATAGCCAAAAAACTCCTCCCCCGATATGGGGCCCACTTCGTCATCAGCGGTGAAGTGGTGGGACAGCGACCTATGAGTCAGCGGCTGGATGCCCTCAAAAAAGTTGAGGAGCTCTCCGGTGCAGATGGACTCATTCTCCGCCCCCTCAGCGCCAAACTCCTTCCTCCCACCATTCCAGAAAAGGAGGGATGGGTAGATAGGGAAAAGCTCCTCGATATTCGAGGGAGGAGCCGCCACAGGCAGATGGAGTTGGCAAAGAAGTGGGGAATAGAGAATTACGAGAGTCCCAGCGGAGGGTGTCTCTTGACCGACAGCGGTTTTAGTGGGAGATTGAGGGAACACCTGCGCCACGACAACTTCGATCTTGAAGATGTGGACCTTTTGAAATGGGGGCGCCACTTCCGCCTACCCGGCGGAGCCAAACTGATTGTCAGTAGAAATAGGGAGGAAAATGAGCGGTTGAGGAAGATAGAAGTGACGAAATATACCCCCTTCACCCTCCCCCTTCCAGGCCCCCTCTCGCTCATCACCACAGAAGCCTCCGAAGAGGATAGGGAACTTGGGGCCCGAATAGCCCTGACCTACTCTAAGGCGAAGCCTGGAGAGAGCTATCTGGTGACTATAGGAGAAAAGAGTTATTCAGTCTCTCCCTTTGGGAGTAAAGATGAGGTGAGGAGGTATTTTGTCCAAGATGGATAGTAACAAACCCAACTACCACCTTTTCAAAAATGCCCGTTATGCTCTGGAGGGGCTGTTGGAGGCATGGCGGAGGGAAACATCATTCAAGATAGAGGTAATCCTCTTCTTCGTCCTCTCCCTCACCTTCTGGCTCCTCCCCATCTCCCCCATCTCCAAAGCCGTTCTCCAGGCCTCTCTCTTCATCCCACTCATAGCCGAGCTCTTCAACAGTGCCATCGAGGCCCTCGTCGACCTTGTCACCCAGGAGTACCACCCTCTGGCCAAATATGCCAAAGATGGAGGGGCCGCCGCAGTCCTCCTCTCCCTCTTTCTCACCCTCTCCATCTGGGTAGCAGTTTGCATTTTTGAATTTTTATGATATAATTTCATCACTCCTACGCACCAGGGCCCTTAGCTCAGTTGGGAGAGCGCCACGCTGGCAGCGTGGAGGTCACCGGTTCGAGTCCGGTAGGGTCCACCAATCAAGAAAAATCCATGTGCCCGTAGCTCAGCTGGATAGAGCATCAGATTGCGGTTCTGAAGGTCGCAGGTTCGAATCCTGCCGGGCATGCCACGGTTTTATGGGGCTTTTGAGCGATTTCAAAGCGTTTAAGCTTTCGATGGGTGTCCCTTTGGGTGTCCCCTTCTAAGTGTCAAGTTTGATTCCATATAAATTTTCTGTGCCATTCACTACAACCTCATCCGTTTAAGTCAATCCGTGCCCGCTTGCTATAGAAGAGACTTTTTTGCCAAAACCTTGAGGGTTTGAAGTCAAAAACGGATCATTTGAGGTTGTAGAACTCGAAACCTTAAAACTTTTTATCAAATAATTCCAAGTTTTTTAGCTAGGATCACTTTGATGGTGTCAGCAATGTTCATATCGAGCTCTTTTGACTTTTGAGCGATTTTTTCCATAAGGGGCCTGCTCAGTGTGAGCGTCACCTTTTCTTGGTTTAACAGTTCTTCGAGTATGATAGCATTCTCGTAGTCGACATATTC
>JAADDW010000008.1 GCA_013153715.1 Campylobacterota bacterium
ATGGAGAGGGAAAATTTGACTGGGTCATTGTCAATCCAGACTGCACCAGGGTCTATAAATTGGCTGGAGCTACTGCCAACAATACCTTTAGCTACGATATCGATGGCGATGGAAAGGCCGATAGGCTCAATCTCCTCTGTGACTTCACCTCTGACGAGCAGGGGCGAGATGCAATCATCTTCTACCCCTACTGATCCCAGCTATCATCGGGACTCTCTCTCCCCGGAGGAGGGAGGGATCCCCTCTCAAAACTTCCTATCGTAGGGAGCATTGATGAGGCTGAAAAACTCCTCCCTCGTCTTCAGGTTCTCCTTGAAAATTCCCCTCAAAGCGGAGCTGACCGTCGAAGAACAGATCTTCTCCACTCCCCGCATCTCCATACACATATGGCGGGCCTGAACGACAACGCCGACCCCCTTGGGTTGGACACTCTCCATGAGAGCGTCGGCTATCTGCTCCGTCATCTGTTCCTGGATCTGGAGCCGTCTGGCAAAGACCTCCACCATTCGGGGGATCTTTGAGAGCCCCACAACCTTCCCGTCTGGGATGTAGGCGACATGGACCCTTCCAATAATGGGGAGGAGGTGGTGTTCACAGAGGCTGTAGAACTCTATATCCCGCACCACAACCATCTCGTCGTTGCTGGAGCTGAAAAGAGCCTCCCCCAGAACCTCTTTTGGGTCCTTCCGATAACCGCTGGTCAGATGGAGAAAGGCTCTATAGACCCGCTCCGGCGTCTTCACCAGCCCCTCCCGTTGGGGATCCTCCCCAATAAGGGTCAAAATCTCCCGTACTGCCTCCTCAAATCTCCTCTTCCGATCCATCTCTCCTCCATCCTCTCTCACCTTACTAGCGTAGATACCTCATCTTCCTCTTCCCAAGCCGTACCAACCTACTCGGTTCCCCCTCGAAGAGCCCCCGTCTATCTTCGACAATAATATCTGCAACGCTCCGGGCAAACTCCCTATCAAATCTCTCTCCGCTCCTGTTGGCGCTGGTGCTGTAGAGCCACCCGAAACGGCGGATAAAATCCCAGTGGGGATTATCCCTCTCTACGAGACGGAGGGCCTTCCCGTTGGGATAGATAAATGTGGTCTTCCTCTGCCTCCGCATCCTCCTCCTCATCTCCCTAGGGACACGGACAAAGTCTCTGAGAGAGGCGAGGCTGTCAACCTCTATGAGAAAGGGTTTATCAGGAGGGCGGGATTTGATGGAGGCCAATCTCTCCCTGTCTCGGCTCAAGAAACCGACAGTCGTGTCGGTCTGGGCAAGATAGATCTTATAGGGGTTCATCGAGGAGATAGTCTTGGAGTGCCCGGGGGGAGAGCTCTTTGGTCTTCAAGACCTTGATGGCCTCTGCCGCAACTCGGGCGGCACTGACAGTAGTAAAGTAGGGGATCTGGTGGCGGAGAACCTCTTGACGGATCCGCTTGGCGTCATCTCGACTCCCCTTGTTGTCGCTGGTATTGATCGCCATGGCGATCTCCCCATTCTTGATCATATCTTCGATGTTGGGACGCCCCTCACTGATCTTTAGGACGAGCTCACTCTCCACTCCGGCCGCCTTGAGGATCCGATGGGTCCCCCGGGTCGCCACAATATTGAACCCCAACTCGATATACTGCCTTGCTATTTCAGGAGCAAAGGGTTTATCGTAGTCGGTTAGAGAGAGGAAGAGGGTCCCCTCTGTGGCGAGGTCGTTCTTGGCGGCGAACTGGGCCTTGGCAAAGCTCTCTCCAAAGTTATCGCTGATCCCCATAACCTCCCCTGTCGATTTCATCTCTGGCCCTAGGAGAAGATCGGCTCCGGGGAGTTTATTGAAGGGGAAGACCGCCTCCTTCACGCTGATATGTCCCTTGAGGCGGGGTTTCAGAATTCTCCCGCTGAAATCGACGACACCGTACCGATCGTAGAAGCGGAGGGCCTCCTCCAGATCCCCTTTGACCATGACACGGGTAGCCACCTTGGCCATCGGAATTCCCGTAGCTTTGCTCACAAAGGGGACTGTGCGACTCGCCCTGGGGTTGACCTCGATCAGGTAAACAAGGTCTTTGTAGAGGGCAAACTGGATATTGAGGAGCCCCTTCACTCCCAATCCCAAGGCGATACGCTCTGTCTGATCCTCCACCTGGGCCAGAAGTTTCCCATCGATGGAGACGGTCGGCAGGGAGCAGGCGCTGTCCCCCGAGTGGATCCCCGCCTCCTCTATATGTTGCATGATCCCCCCGATATAGACCCTCTCCCCGTCACTGATGGCATCGACATCGAGCTCGATAGCGTGGTCGAGAAATTTGTCGATGAGGACCGGCGATTCATGGGAGACGCTGACGGCCTCATCCATGTACTCCTTGAGCTCCTGCTCGTTATAGACAATTCTCATGGCTCGTCCTCCCAGAACATAGCTGGGACGGACAAGGACGGGATAGCCTATCTCATCGGCGATCTTCAGAGCCTCCTCTTTGGTCGTCGCCGTCCCATTGGGGGGCTGGAGGAGTCCATTTCTGGCGATAAACTCGCTGAATTTCTCCCTATCCTCGGCAAGATCGATCACCTTGGCGCTGGTTCCGATAATTTTAGCCCCGATGGCAGTTAGAGGCTTGGCCAGTTTGAGGGGCGTCTGACCTCCAAAGTGGACAATAACCCCATCGGGCTCCTCCTCCTCAATGACACTCCTCACCCTCTCGAAATCGATGGGCTCGAAGTAGAGAATATCGCTGGTATCGTAGTCGGTGGAGACAGTTTCAGGGTTGCAGTTGTACATAATCGACTGGAGCCCCATATCCTCCAGGGCGAAGGCGGCGTGGACACAGCAGTAGTCAAATTCGATCCCCTGCCCGATCCTGTTGGGTCCCCCACCGATAATGAGGACCTTTTTCTCCCCCTTCTCCTCCGACCTCTCCCGAGGGAGGGGGGTGATATTGGTGGTGCTGTAGAGATAGGGGGTTCTGGCAGGAAATTCGGCGGCGCAGGTATCGACTTCATTATACTCCAGCTCAATACCCAACCGCTTCCGGGCTATGTAGATGTCATTCTCCGTGAGCTCTGTATTCTCCTTCTGGTTGATCAGCTGAGCAATCATCCTGTCACTGAAGCCGTAACTCTTGGCAAGTCTGAGGCGGCGGCTATCCTGGAGAATCTCCAAATCGATCTCCTTCTCGAAGGCAACGAGCTCCTCTATCTGGTAGAGGAACCAGGGATCGATTTTGGAGAGCTCATGGATCTCTTCGACACCCAATCCCTCCCTGAAACCCTGGGCGATATAGAGGAGTCTCTTCTCGTTGGGACGCCGTATCTCCCGTTTAATCGTCCCCATATCGGCTTCGATAGGTTCAAAGCCGCTCAAACCTGTCTCCAGGGAACAGAGCCCCTTCTGGATAGACTCCTTGAAGGTCCGACCGATGGCCATCGCCTCACCAACACTCTTCATCGATGTAGTCAGGGTCGAGTCTGCATGGGGGAATTTCTCAAAGGTGAAGCGGGGGAGTTTGGTGACGATGTAGTCGATAGTGGGCTCGAAGCTGGCCGCCGTCCCTGTAATGTCGTTCTGAATCTCGTCCAGAGTATATCCGACAGCCAGCAGGGTCGCCACCTTCGCAATGGGATACCCTGTCGCCTTGGAGGCGAGGGCGGAGCTTCGGGAGACCCGAGGATTCATCTCGATAACGATCATTCGGCCATTTTGGGGATTGACGGCAAATTGGACATTGCTCCCCCCCGTATCGACCCCTATCTCCCGAAGAATGGCGAAGGAGGCATCCCGCATCCGCTGGTACTCTTTATCTGTGAGCGTGAGGGCGGGAGCCACAGTTATGGAATCCCCCGTATGGACCCCCATGGGATCGAGGTTCTCGATGGAACAGACAATGATACAGTTATCCTCCCGATCCCGAATGACCTCCATCTCATACTCTTTCCAGCCGAGGAGGCTCTCCTCAATGAGGATCTCGCTGATGGGAGAGGCTTCCAACCCCTTCTGGGCGATCTCTTTGAACTCATCGATATTGTAAGCGACACCACTCCCCCCTCCGGCCAAGGTGTAGGAGGCCCTGATGATGAGGGGGAAGCCGATCTCCCGAGCCGCCTCCATGGCCTCGTCGAGGCTGTAGGCGTAGCGGCTCTTGGGAAGATCCATTCCTATCTTGAGCATCGCCTCCTTGAAGGCTTGGCGGTCCTCCCCCTTCTTGATGGCTTCGGGTCGAGCCCCTAGAAACTCGATCCCCTCAAGCATCCCCTTTTCATACATACTCATAGCCACATTGAGGGCCGTCTGTCCCCCCATCGTCGGGAGGATCGCATCGACCCCCTCTTTCTGTATGATCTTGTAAACCATCTCTTCGGTGATCGGTTCGATATAGGTTCGATCGGCAAATTCGGGATCTGTCATGATGGTGGCAGGGTTGGAGTTGATGAGAACGACCCGATAGCCCAAGGATTTGAGGGTCTTGACAGCTTGAGTTCCGGAGTAGTCGAATTCACAGGCTTGACCGATAACGATGGGTCCGGACCCTATGAGCAGAATCGTCTCAATATCCTCTCTCTTTGGCATCTGCTTACCTTAATTTTTGATTGCTCATTTTAACTAAATTTACTTTATGACTCCATTAGATACAGCCATAGTGAGCCAAAAGTAGAGAGGATCGGAGAGGTCCTCGGTCGTTCGGACCTTGGCCACTTTGTAGCTCCCCTCCAGCCAGACTTTGACCACCTTTCCCACATCGATACCGTAGGGGAAGATATTGTCATAGCTGTTGGTATAGACGGGATCCCCCACCTTGACCTTCTCATAGCTCGGAATATATTTGACAATGAGGTATCTGTTGTCTCCGCTCCCCGTCGCTATCCCCTTGGCTCCGCTCCCGATGCTCACGGTGTAGGAACACTTCTTGTTCCCGTTGAAGAGGGCGAGACCGGAGCCGCTCTCGCCATGAATAGCTATTCCTGCAACTCCCTTAGAGGTGACAAGGCCGAAAATCCTCTTCTTGGGGACCTCGGCCTCAATCCAGGCGGCAGTAAAATCCCCCAGGTTTCGGTAGGCTATCATCTTGATGAGTTTCAGCTCAAATCCCCTCGGGTCGATCTTCGCCCCACAGACATTCTGGAGCCTCTCCAACCTACTCTGGAGGTCCCAGTAGAGCAGTTTATACCTCTCCAGCTCCGCCTTTTCGTGGCGGAGCTTCTCTATCTGTTCCGCCTGGTTGAAGAAGGTGGTCACCTTGTGGAAGATGTACTCCCGCCACTCCACAAACTCCCGCTTGATCCCAAGGGTCAGGGAGAGGAATTTCTCCTTGATGAAGCTATCGGTCTTGAAGAGCACTCCCAGCAGGGCGATGGTGAAGAGAAGGAGCCCTATCCTCTTAATCATCGGCGAGTTGCTGGAGTATCTCTATCTCGTCCAATACCTTTCCTGTCCCCTTTGCTACAGCCAAAAGGGGTTCATCGGCAATGAAGACCGGTATCTTTACGGCATCTGCCAGATACCTATCGAGATTTCTGATGAGAGCCCCTCCCCCTGTGAGAACTATCCCATTCTCGATAATATCCCCTGCCAACTCGGGTGGAGTCTGCTCCAAAACATCTTTGAGGGCCTCTGTAATCGCCTTGATGGGCTCCTTCATGGCTTCATAGGCATCTTCGCTAGTCACTGTGATCGTATTGAGGAGTCCCCCGACCTGATCCCGTCCCGTTACTGTGATCTTCCTCGGCTCCTTGAGGGGGAGGGCTGTCCCTATCTCGATTTTGATCTCTTCGGCTATTCGGTCTCCGATGATCAGGTTGTACTTCTTCTTGATGTAATCCATAATGGCGGCGTCAATCTTATTCCCAGCAACCCTGATCGACTTGCTGACCACCAATCCCCCTAGGGAGATAACCCCTATCTCTGTGGTACCTCCCCCAATATCGACGACCAGACTCCCCTGGGGTTCCTTGACAGGGAGTCCCGCTCCGATGGCGGCGGCCATAGGCTCTTCGATGAGATAGACCTCCCTCGCCCCGGCGCTGAGGGCCGATTCCTTCACCGCTTTCCGCTCCACCTGGGTGAGGCCGTAGGGGACGCAGATGATGATCCTGGGACGAATGAAAGCCCTCCTCTTGTGGGCCTTCTCGATGAAGTAGCGGATCATCTTTTCGGTAATATCAAAGTCGGCGATGACCCCATCTTTCATGGGGCGGATCGCCTGAATATCACCGGGAGTCTTTCCCACCATCTCCTTGGCTTCCCGCCCTACGGCGAGAATTCTCTGGCGACCGTGCTTATCCTTCTTGATAGCGACAACGCTGGGCTCGTTGATAATGATACCCTCTCCCCGTGAGAGGACCAATGTATTGGCCGTCCCAAGGTCTATACCCATATCATTGGAGAATACTCCTATCACCTTATCGAAAACCATTGTAAACCTTTACGCACTCTTTTTCTCACTCCGCTTGATGAGTAGCGGACGCTCCTTTTTCTCGACCACCTCTTTCGTGATCACCACCTCATATCCCCGGAGCTCAGGGAGATCGAACATAATATCGATCATGATCTCTTCCATAATTGACCGGAGTCCCCGGGCCCCTGTCTTTCTCTTGATGGCAAGGTCGGCTATCGCTTCGAGAGCCTCCTGTTGGAATGTGAGTTCCACTCCGTCCAGGGCAAAGAGCTTCTTGTACTGCTTCACGAGGGCGTTCTTAGGCTCCGTCAAAATCCGAACCATATCCTCCTTGGAGAGCTGGTTCAGGGTCGCTATCATGTGGAGCCGTCCGACAAGCTCCGGAATGAGTCCAAAGTGGACCAGGTCCTCTGTCTCCACATAACTCAAGAGCTCGTCTTCATCCCTCTTACTCCTCTTCTCCTGGCCAAAGCCGAGAACATTCCCCCCCAATCTCCTCTTAATAATATCGGTCAATCCGTCGAAAGCTCCACCACAGATGAAGAGGATATTGGAGGTATCGATCTGAATATACTCCTCGTTGGGATGTTTCCGCCCCCCTTTGGGACTGATATTGACAAGGGAACCTTCAATAATCTTGAGGAGGGCCTGCTGTACCCCCTCTCCACTGACATCCCTCGTAATGCTCCTATTCTCTCCGAGACGGGCGATCTTATCGATCTCATCGATGAAGACAATCCCCTTCTGGGCCTTCTTAATATCCCCATCTGCCGCATGGTAGAGCCTGGTCAAAATATTCTCCACATCCTCTCCCACATATCCCGCTTCGGTTAGGGAGGTGGCGTCTGCGATGGCGAGGGGGACATCGAGAACCCGGGCCATAGTCTGGGCCATCAATGTCTTCCCGCTCCCCGTTGGCCCGATAAAGAGGACATTGGACTTGGCCAACTCCGTCTCATCATCGATCTCATCCTGTTTGAAGAGCCGCTTGTAGTGGTTATAGACAGCGACACTGAAAACCTTTTTAGCCCGCTCCTGTCCAATGACATACTCGTCAAGTATCGCCTTGAGCTCCTTGGGGGTCGGGAGATAGTCGAGCTTCAGATCCTCTCCCTCATCCTTCCCACTATCATCTCCAAAGAGTATTTTATAGGCAGAGACCACACAGTTCTTACAGATGAAGACCTTGCTGTCTGGTCCCGCCAAAAGAGGATTATCGGCACTTTCAAAACTTCCACAAAAGCTACACTGTTTTAACATCGTCACTCCATTGTTCTGGGTAGAGGTATTCCCCGCTTCGTTTCGAGGACAAAACGGGCCATTTTCCGGACATACTCATTGGGACTATCTGCCAGCTCTGCGGCACTCTCCCGTAGGGGTCTGCCGCTGAGAAAGAGCTGTCTGTAGGCTCTCTTGAGCTCATCTATCACTTTTCCTCCCAGCCTCCGCCGGAGTCCGGTCAAATTGAGGCCCCGGAGCCGAGCCCTATTCCCTTCGGCGAGGCAGTAGGGAGGAATATCCTGACTCAGGGCGCTGGCTCCGGCGATCATCGCATATTCACCGACCCGGACAAACTGGTGGATCGGTGTCATTCCCCCAATCACCACAAAATCTCCCAACTCCACATGGCCGGCCAGGGTGGCGGCGTTGGCCAGAATACAGCCATTCCCAATTTTGCAGTCGTGGGCCACATGGACATAGCCCATGAGCAGATTTCCATTGCCGATAACGGTTTTCCCACCGCCGCCAGCAGTTCCGGGGTTGATGAGGGTGAACTCCCGAATGATATTGTTTTTCCCTATGATGAGTTCCACCTCCTCACCCCGATACTTGAGGTCCTGGGGGATGGAGCCGACTACGGCGTGATGGAAGATACGGCACCCCTCGCCTATGGTCGTCCTCCCCTCTATCACCGCATGGCTCATAACTTCGCACCGATCCCCGAGGACCACATCTTTACCGATGTAGGCGTAGGGACCGATCCGGACCCCCTCCCCCAGTTGGGCTCCCTTTTCAATAATGGCAGTCGGATCTATCATCACTTGTCCACAATCATCGCTTTCAGTTCCGCCTCGGCGACAAGGGTCCCATCGACATAGGCTTTCCCGTCGAGGACCCAGATATTTCCCCGATGTTTAATGACTTTGAGCCGATACTCAAGGCGATCCCCCGGTCTCACAGGACGGCGGAATTTACACCGATCAATACTCATGAAATAGACAACCTTATCCTTTGCCGCCTCCTGCTCCTCCTGGGAGGCGCTTTTGAAGGCGAGAACCCCTCCAGCTTGGGCCATTCCCTCGATAATCATAACTCCGGGATAGATGGGATGGTCCGGGAAATGGCCCTGGAAGACAGGCTCGGAGATGGAGACATTTTTGTAGGCCTCTATGCTCTCTCCCTCTTGGATTTTTGTCACACGATCTACAAGGAGAAACGGATACCTGTGGGGAAGAATCTCTTGGATAGCGACGACATCAAGCATAAGTTTTCCTTATGAGCAGTTTTTGGCGTACATCTCTATAGGTAACAGCATCGATAGAGATCTCCAGCTTCGTTGGAATTTTATCCAAAACAATCAAAGGTGACAAATTGTAACACCCCATCCCGAGAATCTCCCTCAATCCCAGCTCCTCCCCGTAGTCGAGCCCCCTGAAAGCCAACTCTTTTACCGATCTGTAACGGGAAGCTAGGAGCCTGTTGAGGCTCTCCAAATCTAGGAGGCGAACCTCATCTCTGTTACAGTAGGCGATCCCCTCCTCTACAAACTCCACCCGCACCCGGACCCAACTCCCTTTTCTCCTCAAGAGGGAGTAGCCGACAATATAGCTGGGAACGACCTCTCCCTCAACCCTGACAGCCCCTCTCAAGAGTCTATAGTTGAGAAAACTCTCCCGGACAATCTCATAGGGGATCCCCCTCTCTTCCAGCTCTATCCTCTTCTGGTAGAGGGAAAGCCGTTCTGCTACAGAGCCTGGGAGAACACGGCGGGTCACAGGCTCCATGAGCTCATCTGCAATCCGTTCCTGCTGGGCCCTCTGCTGGGAGAGACCGAAGAGACAGCCGCAGTAGTTCTGACGGTAGAGTCTCTCCCTCTTCGTTACCACCCCCTGTTCCTGGGTTCCCCCACCGCTCCGATAATCCACAAAGAGGAACTCCGTCCCCAGCTCCCTATCGATCTGGAGGGCGCTCTCCTTTAACTGCTCCTGGGATTTGAGGGGGCTGACCAGCAGGGTCGTTGTGTACCGCCTCTCCCCCAACTCCCGAGCCATCTCAGCTGTCCTCCTCAACCTCCTATCGAAGCAGACCCGACACCGCTCCCCCTTTTCGGGCTCCCGCTCCAGACCACGGACGGCCTGGAGCCACCCGTCGTAATCGTACTCCCCCTCGATCAGCGGGATCCCCAGCTTCCTACAGCTCCGCTCCACATCGAGGAGCCTCAATCTATACTCGCTGTAGGGATGGATATTGGGGTCGTAGAAAAATGCGACCAGCTCCTCTTCGGGGAACTCCCTCCTCAACCGCTCCAGGAAGAAGTGGCTGTCAACGCTACAGCAGATATGGACCACCATCAATCGAGCTCCTGGAGCCAGAGTCGGACACTCCCATCGCTGGGCATGCGCCAATCCCCTCTGGGAGAGAGGGCGATGGTCCCGACTTTGACACCGTCGGGCATGGCGTTCCGCTTAAACTGGTTGGCAAAAAACCGCCTGAAAAAGAGTTTCAGCCACCCCTTGATCTCCTCCCTCCCATACTTGCCGTCAAAGGCCCGCTCCGCCATGAAGAGAATTTTTTTCGGTCGGGCCCCATATTTGACGAAGTGGTAGAGGAAGAAGTCGAGGAGCTCATAGGGACCGATAATCTCTTCGGTTTTCTGACTGATCTCTCCCCTATCGGCAGGGAGGAGCTCGGGAGAGATGGGACGCTCAATAATCTCACGGAGAATGGGAGCCCACTGGGGCTCTCGGGAGGCGACCCACTCGATGAGATGGCGGACCAAGGTCTTCGGCACACCGCTATTCACATTGTACATCGCCATATGGTCGCCGTTGTAGGTGGTGAAACCGAGGGCAAGCTCGCTGAGGTCTCCTGTGCCGACAACTATCCCCCCCACCATGTTGGCCATATCCATCAAAATCTGAGTCCGCTCCCTGGCTTGGGCGTTTTCATAGACCAGATCGGGTCTCCCGTCATGCCCTATCGCTTCGAGGTGGCGGAGAACGCTCTCTCCGATGGGTATCTCCTTGAAGTCCGCTCCAACAGCCTCAGCCAATTTTCGGGCGCTCTCCCGTGTTCCCCCCGTCGTACCGAGCCCAGGCATGGAGATGGCGACAATATCGGTAGTCGGCTTTCCGAGGCGGCGGCAGGCCTCCAGGGAGACGAGGAGAGCAAGGGTACTATCCAGACCTCCGCTGAGGCCGATAACCAATTTCGTCTCCCTCCCGATGTGGTCCACCCTTCGGGCCAGGGCGGTAGATTGGATGGCAAAGATCTCCTGGGCCCTCTGATCCCTCACCTCTCTCCTTCGGGGAACGAAGGGGTAGGGATCGAACTCCCTGGTTACAGGGGTTTCGGGGAGGGGGAGGAGCTCTACAATTCTAAAATCGGAGGGGTCGGCATCGGAGAAGGAGGTCTCTATCCTCCTCGTATGTCTGAGACGGTCAATATCTATATCTCCACTGATAACAACACTATCGAAACTGAACCTCTCCCCTTCAGCCAGAATGAGACCATTTTCAGCTATAAATGTGGCTCCCGAGTAACAGAGATCGGAGCTACTCTCTCCAATTCCACTACTGGCATAGACATAGCCACAGACCCCTCGGGCACTCTGACCCGCCACCAGATCCCTCCTATAACTCTGCTTTCCCACCAACTCATCGCTGGCCGAGAGATTGAATATGAGCTCCGCTCCGGAGGCAACCATGGCAAAGGATGGGGGGACGACGGCCCAGAGATCCTCGCAGATCTCGATCCCGAAGGTGAGATCCCCCGCCCTGAAGAGGAGATCGGTACCAAAGGGAATTCCATCGAGCGCTCCACTCACCCCTTTTCCGCTGGAGAACCATCTCTTCTCGTAGAACTCCCGATAGTTGGCCAGATAGCTTTTGGGGACGATCCCACAGATCATTCCGTCCTGGAGGACAACGCCGCAGTTGTAGAGTCTCCCCTCGTACCAGATGGGAGCTCCCACAATGAGGACCCTCTCCCGAGCGCTCCTGGTCAGCTTCCAGAGGGCCTTCCAGACCCTATCCCGGAGATTCTGGCTGTAAAAGAGGTCTCCAAGGGTATATCCCGTAATGGAGAGCTCTGGAAAGAGGAAGATGGCCGGTTCCTTATGGTCGGCAACAATCTCCTCCATTACCTCCCTATTCCGTTCTATATCCCCCAAGAAAAGTTTGGGGCTGACAGCCGCTACCTTGACAAATCCCTCCAACAGGCTACCTCCCAAATCTGTGAACCATGGCTACACCCCTCATCTTGGCTCCATTATCGCCCACTAATTAAAGATATTTTAGCTTTTTCTTTGTTACAATCTCCTAAAAGTCTTCAAAGGATCGTCCATGCGTCCACTTCTCACACTCCCCCTTCTCGCCGCCATCTCTTTTGGAGCCGCTTACAAAATCCCCGAACAGTCTCTGAAGAGTGTCGCCCTCGCCGGAGCCTACGTGGCCGGGGCGAAAGGGGCGGACGCAGCCTACTTCAACCCGGCTAATATGGCTTTCATGGAGGAGGGTAACTGGGTGGAGCTGGCCATTACAGGTATCTACCTCCCCAAAATCAAATTCAGCGGTCAGACCTACATGCCCCTCTCCAAAAGCTTTGAGGAGGCGAGTGCCAAGAGTCGGAGCGAGTCTTTCCTCGTCCCCCACCTCCATTGGGTCGGGAGCGAGTTCGACAGAATTCGGTTTGGCCTCAGCGTCGCTACACCGGCCGGACTCTCCAAGCGGTGGCGCACCCAACCCCAAATCTGGAGCGCCGAAGAGTTCACTTTGAGAGTGGTCGAGGTCAATCCGAGCCTCTCCTATCGGGTCAATGAGAAACTCTCGGTCGGAGCAGGACTCAGAGCGATCTACAGCGACGGGAAGGTGCGGATCCACTACCCCCATCTCTACCGTGAAGATCTGGATGGAGATAGCGACATCAAATGGGGTTACAACCTTGCCCTCTCCTACAGGCTCCATCCAACCTTGACCCTTGGGGCCACCTACCGTTCCAAGGTGAAACTCAACGAGATCGGAAGTGCTAAGGGGTATATCGGTAAGTATCTGGTCTCCAAGGAGAAAAAGGACCTCTCGACACTGATCGCCTTCAACACACGGGCCAGTGTCGCCATACCCCTCCCTGCAACTCTCTCCCTTGCTGTCGCCCTCTGGATTACCGAGAAGACCCAGGTCGAAGTAGAGTACGAGCGGACATTCTGGAGCAAGTACAAGGTCCTCGACTTCTCCTTTGACGACCCCCTCGCCGAAGCTGTCCTCGGGAGACCGAAACCCAAAAACTGGGAGGATAGCAACACCTTCCGGGTCGGTATCACCCACAACCACAATGGGAAGTGGACCACCATGTACGGCTTCGCCTACGACGAGACACCTGTTCCCGAGGAGCGGGTCGGATTTGAACTTCCCGACAGCGACGCTCTCATATTCAGCTTTGGAGCCCTCTACCGCTACAGTGAGAGGCTCAGTTTCGGAGCGGCCTACCTCTTCGACTACAAACTTCCGAGGAGCGTCGAGAAGGCCTCCCGAAACAGCAACGGCATCGCCGGTCGGTTCAGCGACGGGGGAGCCCACCTCCTCAACCTCTCCATAGGGTACAGGTTCTAAGATGTTCGACTACAGATACAACAGTTTCTACGAAGTCCTCAGGGAGCATGCCGGACGGCGTCCCAACGGAATTGCCTACTTCGTCGGCGACAGGAAGGTCCGATTTCGGGAGATGCTCCAGAAGGTCGATACCTTCAGCCGCTTCCTGGAACTTATGGGGTTGAAGCGGGGAGAGCGGGTGGGGCTTGTGGTGGCCAACAGCCTCGAATTTATCATAGCCTTCCTCGGCACCCAGCGGTTGGGGGCCATTCCTGTACCGATCAACAACTTCCTCAAAGGGGAAGAGATTGAGTACATCCTCAATGATTCCGAAGCCAAATTTCTCGTAGCCAGCTCCCAGTACTCCAAGGAGCTCCAGAATGTCCTCGATAAAACAGGGGTGGAGCGGATCATCTGGGAGGGAGAATATGAGGGACTGGACGAGAGGAATATAGCTTTCAGCGAGATTCTGGCCAACCTCCAATCCCATGAGAAAATTCTCCGGAGCGTCGATATAGACGACACGGCAACCATCATCTACACATCGGGCACCACAGGGAAGCCCAAGGGAGCCATGCTCAGCTACCGCAACATATTCTCCAACATTCTCGGAATTGAGAAGCTCCTCAAAATCACCCCTCGGGAACGGTTTATCGTCTACCTCCCCATGTTCCACTCCTTCACCTTGACAGTAACAATTCTCCTCCCCCTCTACTTCGGCTCCCCTGTGGTCATTATCCGCTCCATCATCCCCTTCTCCAACATTATTAAACAGGTCCTCCTGAAGCGGGTTACCCTCTTTGTAGGTGTCCCCGATGTCTATAACGCCCTCTCCAAAGCCAAACTCCCCTGGTACTTCCACTGGTTCAACAGAGTCAAATACTATGTGAGTGGAGCCGCCGCCCTTCCAGAGGAGACATTGAAGCGGTTCCAGAAGAGGTTCAGAAAGGGGGTTCTCCTGGAGGGATACGGACTCTCGGAGGCGAGCCCCGTTGTCGCCGTCAATCTCCCCTCCAAACAGAAGCCCCGCTCCGTCGGCCCAGCCATACCCGGAGTAGAGGTCAAAATTGTCGATGACGATATGGTCGAACTCCCCCATGGGGAGATTGGGGAGATCATCGTCAAAGGGGATAATGTGATGCAGGGCTACCTTGGCCGCCCGGAGGCCACGGCCCAGACCATCGTCAATGGATGGCTCAAGACAGGGGATCTGGGTTACATGGATGATGAAGGGTTTATCTACATTGTTGACCGAAAAAAGGACCTCATCATCTGCAAAGGGATCAACATCTATCCTCGGGAGATTGAGGAGGTCCTCCTCACCCACCCCGCCGTCAAAGCGGCCGCCGTCATCGGGCTCCGAGATGAGAAGAGTGGCGAAGTCCCTGTAGCCTATGTGGAGCTGGAGGAGGGGGCCCAAGCAGATGAGAGGGAGATTAAAAACTATCTCAAAGCACGGTTGGCCAACTTCAAAATCCCCAAAGCGATCTACTTTATCGACCAGCTCCCCAAAAATGCGACGGGAAAAGTTCTCAAAAGGGTCTTGAAAGAGCAGTTAGGGAAGGGTGGTCAGCAGTAACTTATTGAGTCGATCCAGAGGGATCCCAGGGAGTGAGGGGAGTCTCCCTTCCTCGATGGAACGGACCAGCTTCAGAAGTCTCCCATAGGGCCCCTTCTCCTCCAGAACGGCCTCCCGAACATCCCTCTCCGTGTAGATGAGGTCGAAGACCTTCTCTTTGGGAACCTCCAGGACAACATCGAGGAGGGAGATCAGCCCTACAAGATAGGCCCTCTCCCCATCGAGACCCATCTCCTGGGCCAACTTCTCCATGAGAGCCGAACGGGAGCGGACCAGCTCTACAAGAGCCTCCTCCCTTCCCCCAGATCCGTAGAGTTGGAGATAGAGCCAGATTCGGAGCTTATCCAGCCCCAGGAGGGTAACGGCCCGCTGAATAGAGCCTACAGGACTCCTCATATTGAAGAAGGCAGAATTAACATACTGGAGGAGGCGGATGGCAACCTCTGGTTCCTTCTTGATCGCCTCCACCACTCTCTCCAGGTCCTCCCTCTTCTCCACAGCCTGGAGGACTCTGATAATCGAGAGTCTGTAGGGATCGATGACCCGCTCCCTCTGGATAGCAGGTTTGGCGAAGAAGTACCCCTGGAAGAGGGAGAAGCCCAACTCCCTACATCTGAGGGCCTCCTCCCTCTCCTCCACCTTCTCTGCCAGGAGCTCCACACCAAATCCTCTGAGTTGGGAGATGGGGAGACTCTCCAGATCGGGAAAACTCCTGAGATCGACCTTGAGAATATCGAAGTGGCGCAGGACATCGAGTCCATGTCCGTCGGTCTGGCTCAGATCATCCAAAGCAATGGTATATCCCTGCTCCCTCAACCACCCTATCCTCTCCAAAACGGCACTGGTCAAGGGGACCCGCTCCAAAATCTCCAGAACAAACCTCTCCTTGGGGATGAGGTCGATGATCTCGTCGAAGAGGAAGTGTTCATCGACATTGATGAAGTATCTCTTCCTCTGCTCTCCATCGGCCATCCCGATAACCCCGTTGATGAGGGCGAGAGTCGCCTCATAATCGCTCTCAATCCTGGCGTCGAGACTTTCGGGATGTCTGTAGAGGAGCTCATAAGCCACAATGGAGAACTCCCGATCGAGAATGGGCTGTTTTGCAAAGAGTCTCTCTCCCCGCATCACTCCTCCACCGCTTCAGAACAGGATTGGAAGAGGGAGCCATCCAGATCGGGAGAGAGGTAGATGGAGCTAATACCGTAGAGTTGGGCCTTCCGACAATCTGGAAGCCCCTCGTATTCAGCATTGAGGACCGCCTTGTTCTGGAGCAGGAAGGGGAGATAGAGGCCACACTCCCCGTAGGTAAAACACTCTTCATTAATGGCGAAGTCGAAGAGATCCACCAACTCTTCAATCTGTTCCATATCGTTCTTCAGAGCGATAAGGAGTCCCCTCTTATGGGCTTCCTCCGCCAAAAAGCGGTTATACTCCAGCTGATCATCACCTGTGAGGGAGAACCCCGTCCCGTGGAGATAGCCATCTACATTATCGGGCTCTACCCCATCGCACCCTTTGGAACGGGCAAGATCGAGGCGGCTCACCATAATGGAACGGACTTGGGGATGGCGAATATCGAGCCACTGCTCTCCGCTCCACCCCTCCAAGGGCCTCCCGATGGCCTCCTTGGGAAACCTCTCCCTATCGGGACGCCACTCTTCAAAGCTTCCAGCGCTGAAGTAACAGATGACCACCTTCCCCTCCCTGTGGAGCTCTTCAATGAGTTTCCGATCGGTATCGAAGAGGTCCACATCGTAGAGATCGACCTTATGGGAAGGGTCAATCTCCCCCTGAAGTTGCCAATACCAGCTGGTTCCCCGTTCCACCCAGAGAGCGGCTGGACGGGCCTCTCTACTGAAGATCCAAACCCCCTCCCCCTTCTCGATCCTCTCCAGTCGCTCATAGGGAAACTCCCTCTGGCGGGACCAGTAGTGCCATGCTCCGTCACGGAAGAGAAAGGCGGCCTCTATGTAATCCCGATTGAGGAGCTTTCCATCAACCTCCCGTACAGCCCCGATAAGGTTCCAACCAGGCTCCAGAGCCCAGAGGAGGAAGGGGAAGAGGAGAAGAGAGAGCCACCTCATACCCTCTCCCTCCACCAATATGTTACAATCCTTCCCAGAGAGCTACTCCCATAGAAAGGTAGATAATGAAAATTCTTGTCGTTGGAGGGGGAGGGGTCGGAGGGTATATTGCCGCAAAACTGAGTCGATGTTTCCATGTAGATCTCCTCTCTCAAAGTTTGAACAGAGTTATCCTCGTGGAAGAAGGGGAGGAACGGGAGTATCAGATCCCCATCTACAGAGATCCTCCCCAGAAACGGTACGATCTGATTATCTTTGCCGTCAAAAGTCCCCAACTCAAAGAGTATGCTACCAAGATAGCTCCCATTATTCAAGAGAAAACCCTCATCCTCCCCCTCCTCAACGGGATCCAGCCCTACGAAGAGCTCCGCAAACTCCTCCCAAAGGGGAGGGTGGTCAAAGGGGCCATCTATGTCATCTCCAACAGGGGAGAGGGGGATCGCATCTCCGTCAAAGGACGGGGAGCCCTCGTCATTACGGAGAGTGAGGAGATAGCCAACCTCTTCCAGGAGTGCGGCCTCAAGGGAAAGGCCCCCGATAACATAGATAGAGCCATCTGGCAGAAGTACCTCTTCATAGCGGCGACAGCCGGCCTCACCTCCCTCTACAACATCCCCTTTGGAGAGGTGGCCTCCCACCACCTCCAGGAGTTTGAGGAGTTGCTGGACGAGATCATCTCTATCGCTGGCAGAAAGGGAATAGAGCTGGGAGAGGAGGAGAAGAGGAGAGCCATAGAGCTCCTGAAAAAATCTCCTCCGGAGAGCAAGACCTCGCTCCAACTCGACCTGGAGAAGGGGAAAGAGGGGGAATTGGAGAACCTCATCGGTTACCTGGCCCGGGAATCTCTCCCCTTCAGAGAGATTTACGAGAAGCTCAAGGAGGATCTCCGCCATAACTCCTGATCTCAATGGGTGGTACAGACACTACAGATGTCGAAACTACGGAAGATGAGGGCCGCCACCGTCCCCTCCTTCACTCCCCGAATACCCTTCTGGGCAACGCTAGGGTTCTCCCTGGTTCCATTGGCCAAGTTGAACTGGGTCGGCGTCCAGATTGTGTACCTCTCAATAATCCCATCCCTAGCCCAGATCCGATGGATCAGAGAGCCCCGGGGAGCCTCGACTATCCCCTCTCCATACCCACCTATTCCTGTGGGAAAGGGAAGGGTACTAGGCTGGCTCAAATCGATCTTCCCCAGACTCTCTCTCACCTCCTCCAGGAGCCATCCTATCTCGGAGACCCTCGCCACAATGCGGCTCAAAAGCCCGTCACCAAACTCCTCAATAAGTTGGGCCACCAGAGGATCGGAAAGTCTCCGTGCCAAGGGTCCCACCTCCCAATACTTCCCCTCGTAGAGGAGGTTAGTGGCATACCCTAGCCTACTGGGTTCCTCCTCTATCTTCTCTGTGGAAGCCTCCCTCCTCTCTCCCCTTTCAATCGCTTCGGAAGCCCCCAGATGGAGGAAGCGCCCCCACCCCTTTCCCAACTCAGCCACTCCATGGTCCAGGAGGAAGCGGGCTATGCGGTTGAGGAGGAGTTTCCCATCGAAGAGGGGCTCTCCTCCCCTCTGAACCTCTCCCTCGTAGAGGCGGTGGAGCTCCTCGACCAGAATGGAAGCCCTGTAGATGTCGAGGGAGGTGGGGTCGCAGACCACCCCTCCCGCAATGGCGTAGGAGGTATGGGGGTACTGGCCTCCAAAGAGGGCGATTATCTTTCCGGCGATATTGGCTCCCTGGAGCCCCTGAAAGGGGGGTACTTTCGGAAAACCCAGTTCTTCCAGAAGGGGGAGAATCACAAGGTAGAGCCATTTAAAGTGGTTCTGTATGAGTTCACAGGAGAGGGTGATACGACGAATCTCTCTGGCTTTCTCCCCAATCTCCATGGAGGCCATACTCTCAAGGGCTCGGGCAGTGGCGATGAGGTGGGAGTGGCCACAAATTCCACAGACCCGAGGCGTGATGACCAGAGCGTCCAGGAGGGGCTTCCCAACAAGGAGCCTCTCCATGCCCCGATAATTGGGGAACTCGATCTCTACATGGTCAATCCTCCCCTGTCGATAGTGGTAGTGGAGGAAGACCTCCCCCTCCACCTTCTCCAATATCTCAATCCTCTTCAAAGAGTCTCCTCTCCAACCGCTCAATCTTGAAACTCTTCGCTACCCCCGTCATGGTCAGATAGGCCCTCTTGGGAACGCCGAGGGGGAAGCGGGCCGGAATTCCCATATAGGTCTTCGTCGAGAAGAGATTCTCCTGGGGAAAGTCGGGCTCTGTACAGCCGATACAGGGCATACCGACCCCTGTCTTGGAGCTCACCTCGTTCCAGAGAATTTGATTGCAGTTGCCACGGGTATAGGGGGCCTGGCAACCTAGCTCGTAGAAGAGACACCCTTCCCGCTTGCCAAACTCTCTGGCGTCTACCTTCCACTCAAAATACTCATTCCGGGGACAACCTGCATGGACCGTATAGCCGTAGATTTCCTTGGGACGGAGGAGATGGTCCCGAATAAGTTCCCTTCCCTCTACAACTGCCCAGAGGGTCGTAGCGATCCAGTCTGGGTGGGCGGGACAACCGGGGATATTGATGACTTTGGGAAGGTAGAAGGGAGTCGGCTCCTCCCCCTTCAAAGCGACCCCCCGCTCCCCAAAGAGTCCTCCATAGACAGCACAACTTCCGACACAGAGAACCCATTGGGCCTTCTCAATGAAGAGCTCCAAGAGCTCCTTGAACTCTCGGTTTCCTCGCTTCACACCCTCTCGGACTCCTCCCTCCACCACAAGGATATGGCACTTCTCCACCTCCTCCAACTCACCGATCCTATATCTCGACGGAAGGAGAGGATGGTAGAGAATCTCCAACCGCTCCAGAACAGCTTCCAGATGGGGATAGTTCAGAAAAGAGTGGGTATTCCCATTACAGGTGGCCCCCTGGAGCCAGAGGAGGCTAAGCTTTGAGGGCTTGGTAGATGTTCTCACTGATGTCCTCAATGTAATAGTCGATCTCGTTGGGGAGCATACCCTCCCCCATGAGAAAAACCATTCCCCCCAGATACCCCATGAAGAGACCAAAGGCACTGAAGAAGTCTTGGTCCCGTAACTCTCCGCTCCGCACCCCCTCTTCAAAGAAGATCATTATCTCCGTCACGAAAGGGCTCACACAGAGGAAACCCTCACACCCATTCTTGAAGATCTCCCGATTGGCCAGGTAGATACGGAGAAAGTACTCTATCAACTCGGGCCGCTCCTTGGCCGTCACAAAGTAGAAGCGGACGATCTCCCCTATCTTCTCCCTGGCCGAGATTGTCTTGAAATTGATTTTACGGATCTCCTCTCCCAGCAGTTTAGAGATGTAGAGAATGAGCTCCTTGGCCAACGCCTCCTTGGAGGTGAAATAGTTGTAGAGATTGCCGACACTCATACCCAGCTCCTGGGCGATGTCCGCCATTGTTACCTCAAAAAACCCTTCCCTGCTGAAGAGAATGAGGGCTGTATCCATAATCTGCCGTTTCCGTTCCTCTCTGCTGATTCTCGCCATGGTTCCTACCGATTGAGTTGGATGACCTCGAAACCTCCATCCTTTCTCACGAACTTATAGTACAAAAACTCCCGATAATCGGCAAGGATCGGATCGGGGGTGACGAAGATGATCTTGAAACCTCGGCTATTGGCAAACTCCTTGAGCCGCCGCTGGTTCTGGTGGGAGAGGCGGGCTACCTCATCGACGATGAGGAAGAAGACCCGCTGGCTCTTCTGGAGATAGACCCCGAGAATGGCGATGGCAATGGCGATTTTGAGGAGCATACTTCCCCCTGTACTGCTCTCGTTCTTGATCCGATTTTTGCGCTGACGGACTCCATTTTCGACAAACTCTATATCGAGCTCGACGGTGTCGTTGAGGGTGACATGGTCCCCTTTGAGCATCGTGCGGAGCTGGGTGAAGAGGCTATGGATCCGATCCAGCACCTCCCCCATCCTCTTGGAGTCGAAGAAGAGGCTTCCGTCGGAGATGAACTGTTGCTCCTCCATCAGCTGGCGGATCCGGGAGAGATAGCCCGCCACACTCTCTTGGTTCTGGTTCACGAGGAGCCTGATCTCCCTGATCACTCCAAAGTCGGCCCCTTTGAGGTTCCCGTTGATCTTGGTAACGATCTCCTGGAAGGAGTGCTGGGCACTGCTCAAGAGCTCCAATCGGAGTTGGATCTCGTTGTCGAAGATGTTGGCAAACCTCCTCTGCTCTTCCCGTTTGATAAAATCCAACCGCTTCTGGGCCAGCTCCAGGAAATTCTCTATCTGCTCCAAGAGGAAGGTCTGATCCCTGAAGAGCCTCTCCTCATCGACCTCGACGGAGAGGTTGATCTCATACTGGTAGAGGTTGGGGATCTGGGCAAGGCGGTGTAAGAGGGTGCGCAGTTGGGCCACCATCCGCTCATGGTCGAGCCAGCTCCTCTCCAGCTCCTGGACAATATCGATGAGGTAGCTCTCGCTCTCCCGTTCGATGGTTTCAATGGGAAGGGCCCCTTTGCTCCGTTCCAACCCTTTCCGAATTCTCTGGAGCTCCTCCTTTAGTTGGCCCATCTCTCCTCGGAGCTCCTCCATAGCTCTACGGAGCTGGCCGATCCGCTCCCTCTTCCGCCTCAAGAGGAGCTCCTTGAGCTTCTGGGCTTTTGCCAGCTGGCCCTGGAGCCTCCCATACCCTTCCAGAGTCTCCCGATGTTGCTCATACCTCCTCAAAAAGAGGGCCGCTTCTCGAACCTGCTCTAACCTCTCTTCCAGAAGGGCCAGCTCCTTCCGTATCTCCTGGAGATGCTCCTCCTCCCCTATCGTGGCCCTTTTGCTCTGGAGGGTGGCAATTTGCTCCTCAACTCCCCTCTTGCGCTTCTGGAACTCCCCTTCCACCTTCTCAACAATATCCCGATACTCCGCCAGGAACTTCTCCGCCACCCGCTCCTTCTCCCGCTCCCTGCGACCAATCTCTTCCCGAACCCTCTTCAACTCTTCCTTGAGCCTCATCCCCTTCTGGCTGAATTCTTCCTCTATCTCCCGCTCCCTCTTGGAGCGTTGCTCCTCCAACTCTTGGAGCTCCCTCTCGAAGGCCCTCTCCAGCTCTTGCTCCCTTCTTTGGAGCTCTCTCTCCCGCTCTTCAAACCCTTCGATCTCTTCCTCCAGCTCCTGGAGCCGCCTCATCTCCAGATCGAGCCGGGCAAGGAGTTGGGAGAGCTCCTGGTCCCGTTCCTCCTGGAGCCTCTGCAAATTGGCCTTGAGACTCTCTTCAAGGGTGCTCTTTCGCTGTTGGAGCTGGGCCAGCTGGGTCTCAATCTCCTCCTTGGTGGGGAACCGTTTGGGTGGAACTATCTCTATTCCAACCAGGGGGCGGGCAGTTATTTTGGGCTGGAGTTCTTGGAGAGAGAAGAAGAGGAGCTCCCCATCGAGGAGGGGATAGAGCTCCTCCTCCCACCCTGGGGCCTCCCGATCCAGGAATTCCCAGAAACTCCCAGGGGGCGGAGTGAGGAGCTGGAGGAGTCTTTTGTGCTCCTTATCCAACAGTTCCCGCTCCTCCTGGGCCTGCCGTTCAACCTCCAGGCGGATCTCTTCATATCGCTCCTGAATCTGCTCCCTTTGGTTCTGGAGATGGGCAATTCCCATCTGGAGCTCTCCTACCAGTCCCTCCCGCTTTCTCCGTTCCCGAACCAACCGCTCCACCTCTTGGTGGAGTTCCCGGAGCCTCTTGGCCCTTTCTGCTTGGGCCAATTGGATGTGGCGGCGATACTCCTCGAAGAGGGCGCTCTTCTGGCGGAGGAGCTCTTGCTGGAGGGCCGAGAGCTCCCCTTGGATCTCCCTCACCTCCTCCTGGAGCCTCTCGATTGTCTCCTCGATTTGCCTCTCCGCCTGCTTCCTACGCTCTTGGAACAGCTCCCTTTCCACCAGGAGTTTCCTCTGCTTTTCGAGCTCCAGCTCCTCGATGGAGCGCTCCAACTCCTGGATCTGGCGCTCGATGCTCTGGGCCACGCTATCGAGTCTACCCACGAGGGCCATCTCAACTCCCTTGAGCCGCTCATACTCCCTCTTGAGCCCCTTTTGGCTGGCCACCAGCCGCTTGGCCTCCTCTATCCTCTCCCTCGTGAACTCCCTCTTCAACTCCTCGATGTAGCGAAGAGCCCCTCTCAGGTCGGCTATCCTCCTTTCGCACCGCCCTTGAATATGGTCCCTCTGGCGTTGTTGTCGCTCTAGAGCCAGCTGGAACCCCTTGAGTTCTCCGCCGAGTCGCTCCAGCTCCCCCTCCAACCGCTTCTCCTCCCTCTCCTCAAAGGATTTGCGGTAGAAGAAGGCTCCACTAAGCCGTTCTATGCGCTCCTCCAGGGCCAGGAGCTCCTCCTTGATCTCCTGGAGTCTCTCGATCCGCTTGGAGTGGTGCTTCATGGCGATGAAGAAGTTGTAGCGGGAGCGGAATTCGTCGATAAGGTAGAGATAGCGGCCTACATCGAGGCTCTTATGTTCAAACTCCCCCTCCAGGGCGAAGAAGAGGGCCTCCTTGATACTCTTGGCGTCGATAATGGCCCGGTCCACATTGAAGATGGTCTGGAAGAGCTTGAGGAAGCGCTCCTTGTTCCGGACCTTGGCAATTTGAAAATCCTCGAACCTCCGCTGTTTGCCGTAGAGGATGTCGCTGTACTCCCTGACGCCCCGGACCAGCTTGTGGGGGAAACCTTTGAGATAGGAGCGGACCCGGTCCCGATCGACGATAAGCCCCTCTTGGATGATCCTTCCAGGATCGAAGGAGCCTTTGCAGAAATATTTGAGGAGTTCGCCGCCGCTCTTGAGGACGAAGATGAAGAAGGTGGAAAAGGTATAGACGATGTAGGAGTTGGTATAGGGGAAGTAGTACTCCTTGAAGCTCTGCTTGTCGGGAGGAATGCCGACCTTGGTGGTATCTCCGCTGTAGAGGTAGTGGATGGCCCGAATGAAGGTGGTTTTGCCGCTCCCATTCTCCCCAAAGAAGAAGAGATCCCGGGTCAGATCGACCTTGGCATAGCCAAAGCCGCCGCTGTTGAAGAGATAGACCGCCTCAATCATCGACAAGCTCCACAAGGGTTGTATAGTAGTTGATCCCCGCCAAAACCCGAAAGGAATCTCCCCTCTCCTGGCCCATCTGTTCTAAGACAAAACTCCGCTCCAAGAGGCGGAAGAGCTCATCGACTCCCAGGAGAAGATCCCGCTGGGATGTGGCATAGGCGAGCTCCTGGGCCAGATCCTCCCTCTTACGGAGGAGGGCGATGACCTCACTCTTTTTGATCACCATATCGGCACTCAGAAGGGGGAAGAGGGTCCGCAGGATGGAGACAGCTACGATGACCCTCTTATGTTGGTTGATGAAGGTCTCCTTTTGACTCCAATCGAGGGCGGGCTTGGTGAGGTAGAAGTACCCGCTCTGGGCTATGAGCCGATACCCAAGGCGCTCCACAATCTCCCTGAGCTCCTCCAAATTCTCCTCGACCAGGAGGAATTGGGCAATATCGCCGTAGCGGCGGCTGTTGACTGAAACGAGTACCCCCTTGTGGAGGGTCTCGAAGACCTGACTCAACTCTGCCATCGAACAATCCTCACTTTATAGTCGTTGAACCCCTCGCAAATCGTGGCCCGTGGATCCTGCAAAAGGTGGAGGAAGAGCCCGAAGGCCTCCTGTTCCCCGATCCCTTGAGCGATGAGCCAGAGGAAGAGATCATCACACCCCCCCTCCAGTTCCTCTTCGATCCTCCCAATATCGACGAAATTCCCCTTTTCCTCTCTGGGGGGCTCCACAACCCTTTGGCAGATCTGGAGCCTCTGCCTTCGGTTTCGGGTGAAGAATTTGCGAACCCAGGGCCGGGGCTCCACCAGCAAAGAGGGGCGACGCCGCTTAAAGGTGTAGAGGGGCATGGTGGCAAGGAGCTCCTCCAGTCCCAGGGCCCGATCCTCCAAGATGAGTCTGGCGATCCGGCGAAAGCGGCGGTTTTGCTCCCGTTTCCGTCGGCTCTGGAGAATGAAGTTGCGCAGTTCCTCCATGTAGGAGCCAATGGCTTTGACGATCTCCAAGAGGTTGGGCTCCACGGAGCCAATGAGTTGGAAAAAGTCCCGATCGAGCTCCTTGAGCTCGAAAAAGATGGTGAGAATCTGGCGGTTGGCCTCCATGATCTCGGTCAGTTGGTTCAAAATGCTATCGGCCTCCCCAATGAGAAAGTCGATATCCCCCTCCATCTCCTCGGTGAGGGTGCGGATCTGCTTCTTGATCCGACGATCCCGAAAGTAGAGGCGTTTGTAGATCTCCTCAATCTTGGCGGCGATCTTCTCCTTGTAGATCTCCTTGCCACTCCGCTCATAGAGTCTGCGGTAACGCACGAGCTCCTTGAGGTCCAGGGTATATTTGCCAAAAACGACTCCGTAATCGGAGTGGTCCAGGATCGAGTTAACAAAGTCGATATAGTGCTGGTTCAGCACATAGCCACCACCAAGGGGGAGAAAGAGGGCGATATTGACCAGCTCCTCATCGACCCGTTCTACCCGCCCGTAGCGGTAGGCCTCGTCGATGAGCTCCCTATTCTGGTAGAGGATTTTGAGTAGTTCCTGATGGGTCATGGAGGATCTCTTGCTCCAGTCCGCTCATGTACTTCTGGCAGAGTTCGAC
>JAADDW010000010.1 GCA_013153715.1 Campylobacterota bacterium
AAATCCTGATTGGGGAGGAGATAGTTCCAAGGTCCAATCCCAACTCCACAATGTCAAAACGATCTTCTCTACTTGGGGAGCCTTTGCCGCCCTGAGGGAGGATGGAACTGTCGTCACTTGGGGAGATCCTGAATATGGAGGAGATAGTTCCCTTGTTGTAGAGAGGCTCAAAGGGGGAGTCAGCTGTATCTTCCCTATGTACATGATCCCACCCAATATTGATCTGGCCGGAGTCACCCAATCCCCTCCAGAGGACCCCTCCCTCCCCCCCTCCGATACTCCCTCACAGTACCTCTATCTCAACGCCTTGAATGAGTTCCTCCTCCAACAGAGGGAGTTCCCCATTTCCGGATACTTCTACATCTACGACTTCAACCGAAATGGCAGAGTGGAATACAACGATTGGATCTATGTCACCCCCAACTTCTTCACCTTCAGACTCCTTGCCGTCACTCCCACCCCGAAAAATACTTTCGGGTTCCAACAAATTTCCTTCCCCTACGATCTCAACAGAAAGAAGCTGAAGGGCTACTTCATCTACCTCGGACAGTTCCCCCTCGACAGAGACTCCAAATGGAAGTTCTCCTGGCTCTATATCGACAACAAAACGAAAAAGGTCTATAAACTGGTGGGGGCAACCCCAGATAACCGCTTCCGTTACCTTGACATCGATGGAGACGGGAGTGCAGACAATATCCTTGACTACATTCCCCTCACAATGACCCTCGCTAACCCCACTGAAACCAAGGGGTACACCTCTGTCATCTTCCAAAAAAAGCAGGTAGAATAGAGGAAAAGGAGGCGGATCTCACTGGGATCCCCTCCCCTCACACCCCATAGAACTCTCTATACCACTCCACAAACTTCCCGACTCCATATTCGATGGGGGTGTTGGGTCTGTAGCCCAGATCCTTCTCCAGGGCCGTTGTATCTGCCCAGGTTGCCGGAACATCTCCGGGCTGGAGGGGGAGAAAATTCTTCTTGGCCTCCTTCCCGAGGGCCCGTTCTATCGCTCCGATAAACTCCATAAGTCCGACAGGTGAGCCGTTTCCAATATTATAGACCCGATAGGGAGCTCGGGAGCTGGCCGGATTGGGTCTCCTGCCGCTCCAACATCTCTCTCCCTCGGGAGGATTGTCTATGACCCGTACTACCCCCTCCACAATGTCATCGATGTAGGTGAAATCCCGCTCCATCTTCCCATAGTTGAAGACATCGATGGCCCTATTCTCCAAAATCGCCTTGGTGAAGAGGAAGAGGGCCATATCTGGCCGCCCCCAGGGACCGTAAACCGTGAAGAAGCGGAGCCCCGTAGTCGGAAGTCCGTAGAGATGGGAGTAGGTATGGGCCATGAGTTCGTTGCTCTTCTTACTGGCGGCGTAGAGACTGATAGGGTGGTCCACATTGTCTTCGACGCTGAAGGGCATACGCTCATTCAATCCATAGACGCTGGAGCTACTGGCATAGGCCAGATGTTCCACATCGAAATGGCGGCAACTCTCCAGAATATGGAGGAAACCGACAATATTGCTCTGGATATAGGCCTCTGGATTTGTCAGGGAGTAGCGGACACCGGCCTGGGCGGCCAGATGGCAGACCCGCTCCGGTCTATGGTGGGCAAAGATGTAGTCGATGGCCGCCCTATCTTCGAGGTCAATCCTGTAAAAAGTGAGGTTGGGATACCCTTTGCTCCTGTACCCCTTGCCAAAATCGAATTCACTCTCCGTGAAACCCAACTCCTTGAGGCGCCCATATTTCACCCGAACATCGTAGTAGTTGTTGATGTTGTCTATTCCGACAACCTCATCTCCCCTGTCCAAGAGCCTTTTGGTCAGATGGAAACCGATAAAACCGGCCGTCCCTGTCACCAATATCTTCATAGCCTCTCCAAATTTTTAGTATAATTGTAACAAAAAGGGTGCCGGTGATCTGTGTTTTCGATTGTGAAACTATTCCCGATGTGGACCTTATCCGCCAAACCTTTGGAATAGATGGTGATGACCTCTCCGTCAGCAGAGAGGCGATGGAACGGCACCGAAATGAGACAGGTTCCCCCTTCCTCCCCCTTCCCTTCCACAAAGTGGTGGCCATCAGCGCCGTCATCGCCAAAGAGTTTGGGGAGTTCGATCGAGTCAATACCATTGAGGAGGAGAGTGAAGCCGAAATCATAGCCGCATTCCTCCACTTCATCAACAAGCATAATCCACGGCTCGTGACCTTCAACGGACGGACCTTCGACATACCGATGCTGATGGTGAGGGCGCTCAAATACAATCTCTCCTGCCCGGCCTACTTTGAACAGGAGAACAAAGAGATCAGTAAAAATCGGTGGGAGAACTATCGGAGTCGGTATAGCGAACTCTTCCACCTTGACCTTCTGGATAGCCTAAGCCACTACGGAGCGGCCCGGGGACTCAAGCTGGACACTCTCTGTCAGATGGCCGGTATCCCTGGAAAATTTGATGTCAGCGGCAGTCAGGTCCTGGATCTCTACTACCAGGGAGAGAGGGAGAGAATTAAAGAGTACTGCGAGAGCGATGCGATCAATACCTACCTCCTCTTCCTCAAATATGAGCTCCTCAAAGGGGAATTGGATAGGAAGAGGTACAGGGAGCTCCTGGAGAAGATGGAGGGAAAATTTCCCACTGAGAGAAGCTACAGCGAGGTATTCCTCACATTTTTGAGAAGGGAGATCGATGGTTGTCCACGAGATTGAAGAGTTTTCGGAGATACGGACAAAAGCGAGGGCCTACCTCTGTTTTCTCCTCCAGCGGTATATTCCCAACTATGTCCCCCAGCCCAGCCTGGACAATATTATCAACGCCCTCAAGATACTCAAGAAGGAACTCCCCCTGGCCGAGGCCTTCTATGTTCTTGACAAGACCGGAATGCAGATCATAGATGCCATCTCCACAAATCCCGAATACCGCAAGGGGAAAGGGATCAACAGAAGCCAGCGGGCCTACTACTACAGGGCCGTTCGGGAGAAGAGGTGTATTCTGACCGATCCCTACCCCTCTCTCCTCACCCATGAACTGACGGTGACGGCTAGCTACCCTGTCTATGACGACCAGAAGAACCTCCACTACATTGTCTGTGTTGACATCTCCCTCAAAGATCTCCTCAAAATGTTCCACCCCAGCTCCATAGACTCCCTCTTCGGCCAATTCTCTAAGGTGAGTTACGCCTTCTTCACAACGGCCCTCATGCTGGTGGCCGTCCTCCTCTTCTTCAAGGGGATGATGAGTGTCCTCGTCCACGGAATTCACTTTCACAATCTCGACATTAAAGAGATCTTCGAGTCCACCATTCTCATCACCCTCTCTCTGGCCATCTTCGATCTGGTCAAGACCCTTTTTGAGGAGGAGGTCCTCGGGAAGCACAGGAGAAAACAGACCAGCGATATTCACAAAACGATGATCCGCTTCCTCGGCTCCATCATCATCGCCCTCTCCATTGAAGCCCTCATGCTGGTCTTCAAATTTGCCATTATCGGACCTGAAAAGATCCTCTACGCCGTCTACCTTGTGGTCGGAGTGACCCTCCTCCTCATCGGTCTAGCCTTCTACCTCAAATCGACAGCCAACATCAAGGAAGGAGACGAGTGAGCACAGTTATAGTCGATTACAATATGGGAAATCTGCGGAGCGTGGAGAACGCCTTTCGGAAGATTGGAGCCCCCGCCACCATCGAGAGCGATCCAGAAAGGTTTGGGAGGTATGGGAGAATGGTCCTCCCTGGAGTCGGTGCCTTCGGAGATGCAATGGAACATCTGGAGGCGACGGGAGCCCACCAGGCCATCGTAGAATTTGCCCGGAGCGGAAAACCCCTCCTCGGCATCTGTCTCGGCATGCAACTCCTCTTTGAGAAGAGTTACGAGTTTGGAGAGCATAGGGGGCTGGGACTGCTGGAAGGGGAGGTAGTTCCCTTCGACACATCGAAATTTGACCACCCCCTCAAAGTTCCCCATATGGGGTGGAACGAACTCTTCGTAGAGGGAGAAAATCCCCTCTTCAAAGGGCTCCCAGAGGCGTTTTATCTCTATTTCGTCCACAGCTACCATGTCCAGACTACCGCCCCCTCCGCCAGTGGGAAAACCCTCTACGGCTACTGGTTCACCAGCGCCGTCCAGCAGGAGAATATCTTCGGACTCCAGCCCCATCCGGAGAAGTCCCACAACAACGGACTCCAGATCCTGAGAAATTTCATAGAACTCTAACGGAGAGAAGCCATGGAGATTCTACCCGCCATAGACCTCAAAGATGGTAAATGTGTCCGCCTCACAAAGGGGGCGATGGAGAGTGCCAAAATCTACAGCGACGAGCCGTGGCAGGTGGCCCAGCGGTTCGAGGAGATGGGGGCCCGGTGGCTCCACCTTGTCGATCTTAACGGAGCCTTCGCAGGGGAGCCGAGAAATCTGGAGCAGATCGAGAAGATCAGGGCCCACACCTCCCTCAAAATCGAGCTGGGAGGCGGAATTCGAGATGAGGAGACCATCAAGCGGTATCTCGACATGGGTATCGATAGGTTGATTCTCGGCTCCATCGCCGTCAGAGATCCTGAGTTCACCAAGGAGATGGCCTCCAGGTACCCAATAGCTGTCGGTATCGACGCTGTAGATGGTTATGTGGCTGTGGAAGGGTGGGCAGAGCGGTCCACAGTGAGAGCGACAGAGCTGGCCCGGGAGTTTGCCGCAAGCGGTGTCCAAGCCATTATCTGCACCGATGTGGGAAGGGATGGCACCCTGGAAGGGGTCAATGTCGATTTTACCGTCTCCATAGCCGAAGCCAGCGGGATAGAGACCATCGCCAGCGGCGGTGTGGCGGGAATTGAAGATATAGAGGCCCTCCTGGCTACAGGAGTTGTGGCCGGAGTCATTGTCGGAAAGGCCTTTTATGAAGGGAGGATCGATCTGGTCCGGGCCTTCCAGATGGTGAGGGGCTCCCATGGATAGAGGTTTCTACTATGAGTACCGAATTACAGCCGACAGCTTTCTCCCCGAAATCGAATCCTTCCTCATGGACCGCTTCTACAACGGAATTGAGGAGCAGGGAGAGACCCTGATTCTCAGGAGCGAGGAGCCTTTGGAGGAGATCATCGGGGAGCTGGAGGGCTACATTGCTAGCCTCCAAGAGCTCTTCGGGAAGAGAATAGAGTACACCGTCGAGAGGGAGAAGAGGGAGAATATTGACTGGATCGAGAGGTACAGGGCCTCTATAACTCCCGTGGAGGTGGGCTCCTTCTCCATTAGACCCAGTTGGCACCCGAAGAGGGAGGGGAAGATCGATATAGAGATCGATCCGGCCCTGGCCTTTGGAAGTGGACACCATGAGAGCACCCGGGGGTGTCTGAGAGCTATTGAGAGATATACCAGACCGGGGCAGACCTTTCTCGATGTCGGCTGTGGCAGTGGAATTCTCGGCATCGCCGCCGCCAAATTGGGGGCTACCGTCGATATCTGCGATACCGACGAGTTGGCCCTTCGGGAGAGTCGGAAAAATTTTGCCGCCAATGGTGTCACCTATCGGCGGGGATGGGTGGGGAGTGTGGCTCATCTGCAAGAAAAATATGATATAGTAACAGCCAATATCGTCGCCGATATTCTGGTAATGATTGGAGATGATCTGAAAAGAGCCTTAAAGGAGGAGGGCATTCTCATACTCTCTGGAATTATTGAGAAGTATGAGGGTAAGGTTGCCCAGAAATTTTCAGATCTGACCTCCCTCCAGAAGATCAGGGAGGGGGAGTGGGTCACTATGATTTTTCAAAAGGATAGCGATGAGCAGAGAGCCCCAGAGGGATCCCCAGAAAGATCCTAAAAAGGACCAAAACGATAACTTCTTCAACCGCAATCCCCTCCTCACCTTTGCGATCTTCAGTATCATCATCATTCTCCTCTTCAAGTCCCTCCTCGAACCCCAGGGAAATATGGGACAAGGGGCCCAGAGCCACATTGCAGGGGCACCGATCCAGAAGACCAAAGAGGTGAGCTACTCAGAGCTCAAAAAGCTCATTGAGCAGGGGAAGGTCCAGTATGTGGCCATTGGTCAGAGGACCATTAAAGCCATTGCCAACGAAAACGGCTACAAGGTGATCTACATAGCCAATCGGGTCCCCGGAGACGATACCCTCATTCCCCTCCTGGAGAAGAAACATATCGACTACGGGGGGTTCAGTGAGAGTAACTGGGTGACGGAGATGATCTTTGGATGGATCATACCGATCTTCATCTTCTTCGCCATCTGGATGTTCCTGGCCTCCCGAATGCAGAAGAGCGTCGGAAGTGGCATCCTCGGCATGGGGAGCGCCAAGAAGCTCATCAACTCCGAACGGCCTAAGGTGAAATTCAGCGATGTAGCCGGGGTCGATGAAGCCAAGGAGGAGGTCAAGGAGATCGTCGATTTTCTCAAACATCCGGAGCGCTACATCCGTCTCGGGGCCAAAATCCCGAAGGGGGTCCTCCTGGTGGGACCTCCCGGAACGGGGAAGACCCTGCTCGCCAAAGCTGTAGCCGGAGAGGCAGATGTCCCCTTCTTCGCCGTGAGCGGGAGCAGTTTTATTGAGATGTTTGTCGGTGTCGGAGCCGCCCGGGTTCGGGACCTCTTTGAACAGGCGAAGAAGGAGGCTCCCAGCATCATCTTCATCGATGAGATCGACGCCATCGGGAAGAGTAGGGCTGTCGGGGGACCGATAGGGGGGAATGACGAGAGAGAACAGACCCTCAACCAGCTCCTGGCTGAGATGGACGGCTTCGACAGCTCCGAGTCGCCGGTTATCGTTCTGGCGGCCACAAACCGCCCCGAAATCCTGGACCCTGCCCTCCTCCGACCGGGCCGTTTCGATAGGACAGTTGTCGTCGACAAACCCGATTTTGAGGGGCGGCTGGCCATCCTCAAGGTCCATGTGAAGCATATCAAACTCGCCGACAATGTCGATCTGGAGGAGCTAGCCAAGCTGACAGCCGGTCTGGCAGGGGCCGATCTGGCCAATATTGTCAACGAAGCCGCCCTCCTGGCCGGACGGAAGAACAAGGAACAGGTGGAACAGGAGGATCTCCTGGAAGCTGTGGAACGGGCTATTGCCGGATTGGAGAAGAAGAGCCGCCGCATCTCTCCCAAGGAGAAGAGGATCGTCGCCTACCATGAGAGTGGACACGCCCTCATCGCCGAAACGACTCCGGGGGCCCATAGGGTGACCAAGGTCTCCATCATTCCTAGAGGGTTGGCGGCCCTGGGCTACACCCTCAACGCCCCTGAAGAGAACAAATACCTCATGACCAAGAGCGAGCTGGTGGCGGAGATAGATACCCTCTTGGGAGGACGGGCGGCAGAGGAGCTCTTCATCGGAGAGATCACAACGGGAGCGGCCAACGATTTGGAGCGGGCCACCGATATTGTCAAGGCGATGATCAGTATGTACGGAATGAGTGAGGTGGCCGGACTCATGGTCCTCGAAAAGAAGAGCAACCTCTTTCTCGGAGGCGGTTTCCAACAGGTCAAAGAGTACAGCGAGAAGTTGGCCGAAGAGATCGATGACTTCATCAGGAGGTTTTTGGATAACAGGTATGAACATGTGAAGAAACGGCTCAAGGAGTACGCCCCAGCCATCGAACAGATGGTCAAGGTCCTCTTTGAGAAGGAGGTCATCGAAGGGAAGGAGGTTCGCCAGATTATCAAGGAGTTTGAGGAGAGAGAGGGGAAGGAGAGCCTCCTAGTCGATGAGAATGGAGATGATATAGCCCGGGCCAAGAGGGAGGCCCACGAGAGGGCTGAAGAGAGCCAGAGGGAGGAAGGGGCGGAACCCCAAGGAGATGGGGGAGAAGAGGAGAAGGAGAGTTAGTGGAGAGGCCCCATTTCGATCTCCGTTACCTCCTCCCCAACTTCTTTACAGCCCTCTCCATCTTTGTCGGGGTGATCAGTATGATCGCCTCCATTAAAGGGGAGTTTGAAAAGGCCGCATGGCTCATATTCCTCTCCCTCCTCCTGGATGGACTGGATGGAAGGGTCGCCCGCTGGACCAACAGCTGTAGCAAATTTGGCATCGAGTTCGACTCCCTTGCCGATATTGTCGCCTTCGGTGTCGCCCCCGCCCTCCTCCTCTACCAGAGTATCGGCCACCACTACGGAAAATTCGGTACCCTTGTGAGCGCCCTCTTTGTTGTCTTTGGAGCCATACGGCTCGCCCGCTTCAATGTGATGGCTCCCACCAGTGAGCCTTCGGTCTTTATCGGGATCCCCATTCCGACGGCGGCCATCTCGGTGGCAGGGTGGGTCCTCCTCTATCTCAAATATGGATGGGAAGATCTGCAGTTCCCCATTCTCCTTTTCGCCCTCGGAATCTCCCTCCTCATGGTCAGCAATATCCGTTATCCCAGCTTCAAGAAGTTCTCCCTTCAGCGGAACAGAATGGTCCGCTCCCTCACCACCATAATCATCTTCCTAGCCATTCTCTACCTCTATCCCGCCGAAGCTGTGACGCTCCTCATCACTATCTACATTTTTTCTGGTATAATAAGAGCGATCTACTTTCTATCGAAACGGAGGAGAAAGGGTGAATGAGAAGATAGCTATCGGGGTAATTATCGCCCAAAAATACCTTCCCAAAATCGAGATCAAGAACCTACTCCTATCCCTCTAACCCCACACTCTACCTCACCAACCAACAACCACTCCACCTAAAAGGATAGCCTATGGCCGATATTGTCAAAATTTTCGACACAACCCTTCGAGACGGGGAGCAGAGTCCCGGAGCCTCTATGAACAGTGAGGAGAAGATCCAGATCGCCAAACAGTTGGAGAAGCTCGGAGTTGACATTATCGAAGCGGGCTTTGCCGCCGCCAGTCCCGGGGATTTCGACGCCATCAGACGGATCAGCGAGGTCATCAAGGAGAGTACCGTCTGCTCCTTGGCAAGAGCTCTAGAAGGGGATATACGGGCGGCTGGGGAGGCTATTGCGCCTGCCCGCCACAAACGGATCCACACCTTCATCGCCACAAGTCCGATCCACATGGAGTACAAATTGAGGATGGCCCCGGAACAGGTTATCGAAAGGGCTGTCCAGGCTGTACGGTATGCCCGGGAATTTGTGGACGATGTGGAGTTCAGCTGTGAAGATGCAGGGCGGAGCGAGATGGAGTTTCTCAAGGAGATTATCGATGCCGTCATTGAGGCCGGCGCCTCCACAATCAACATTCCCGACACTGTGGGTTACCGCTTCCCCCATGAGATGGGAGAGATGATCAAGGAGCTCAAAGAGTTTATCGGAGAGAGGGCTGTCATCAGCGTCCACTGCCATAACGACCTGGGATTGGCCGTCGCCAACTCCCTCTACAGCGTTCTCAACGGGGCGAGACAGGTAGAGTGTACAATCAACGGCCTCGGAGAGCGGGCGGGAAATGCGGCCATGGAGGAGATTGTCATGGCGATCAAGACAAGGAGAGACATTTTCGGGGAGATCGATACCCGAATCAACACCAAGGAGATCTATCCAACCAGCCGTCTCGTGGCCGCCATCACAGGGATAGAACCCCAACCCAACAAAGCTATTGTCGGGAAAAATGCCTTCGCCCATGAGAGCGGGATCCATCAGGATGGAGTCCTCAAACATCAGCAGACCTACGAGATTATGCGGGCCGAAGATATAGGGTTGGATCGGAACGCCATCGTCCTCGGCAAACATTCGGGACGCCACGCCTTCAAGAGGCGGGTCCAGGAGTTGGGCTTCGATCTGGACGAAGGGGAGCTCAAGAGGGCCTTTGAGCGGTTCAAACTCCTTGCCGACAAGAAGAAGGAGATTACAGACGACGATATTCGGATGCTCATCACCAGCGAGCTCTCCAGCGCTCCCGAGGTCTTCAAACTGAAGAAGCTCCAGATCAACGACTGCAGTGAAGGGGTCCCCAGTGCGGCGGTCACCATTGAGCATGAGGGGAGGGAGATCACAGATGCGGGCATAGGAGACGGAACCATCGATGCGATCTTCAAGACCATCGACAGGGTGAGCGGTTATAAAGGGAGATTGAAGGACTACCAGGTGACAGCTGTGAGCCAGGGAAAGGACGCCCTGGCCAAAGTTGTGGTGAAGGTGGTCTTCGAGGAGGGGAGAGAGGCTGTCATCGGCCACGGACTCAGTATCGATACGATGATCGCCAGCGCCAAGGCCTATGTGAGCGCCCTCAACAGCTACCTCTCCATGAAGGCCCTCCTCCAAGGGGAGAGGGGAGATTCGGGGAAGGAGTCGATATGAGAGACCTATCTTTTTGGAGGCAAACCTGATATAATGTCCTACCCACTCCCAAGTGGGATCTATCTCCAAAGGAAGAGTTGATGAAACAAATCTATGTGGGCAATCTACCCTACAGGTCCAGTGAGGAAGATGTGAGGAAGCTCTTCTCCCAATATGGTGAGGTGAGCTCTGTAAAATTGATTACAGATAGAGAGACAGGACGAGCCAGGGGATTTGGATTTGTAGAGATGGAAGATAGCGATGCCCAGGCGGCCATAGAGGCCCTGGACGGTAAAGAGTTTGAGGGACGGACCTTGAGGGTCAACGAAGCACGGCCCCGGGAACAACGGGAGAGGAGATCGTTCAACTAGGAACCCTGTCGGCCACTTCCTCCTCCAGACTCCACCTGTGAAGGTGGAGCAACCGACAGAGACTGACTGGAAAACCTATGGGGGCTCTGCCCCCTCTTCTGAAGCGACTATCACCTTCGACAACTGAAGAGTAGAACTCAACCACATCTGAGATAGACCGATAATAATGTGTTACAAGTGACTAGACTCCATTGAGTAAAAAGGTGATGCGATGTTGTGGAGCTATCTCAAATACCTGGTTATCTACGGTATTCTCTCTTGGTTGGCCTTTACCGCTGAGGTCTATATTATCTTTGAACCCATAGTCATTCGGGAATCCTACTACATTATCCCCTTCGTCCTGGCAGGGGTCTCGGCCCTCATCCCTACCATTCTGGAACATAGGCTCAAACTCCTCCAGGAGGAGTATGATAGGCTCCTGAAACAGAGGGAGAGCTTCCCTGGAAAACAGAAGATCAGACTCTCCACGGAGAAACGGGATAAACTGACAGGGGCCCTCAATAAAGAGGCCTTCAATGAGATTGTGGGGGTCAAGATCATGGAGGCGAAACATCTGGATCAGCCCCTCTCCATGATTCTCTTCGATATAGACTTCTTCAAGAAGATTAACGACACCTATGGCCACATTGTCGGAGATAAAGTGCTCAAAGAGGTGGCCGACGTTGTCCGGGAAAATATCCGTAAGTCGGAGTACTTTGTCCGATGGGGGGGAGAAGAGTTCATTATCCTCCTCCCTGGAACGGGATTGGAAGGGGCGAGAATGGTGGCCGAGAAATTACGGAGGGTCATTGAACACCACAGATTTCCAGATGTGGAACGGGTCACCTGTAGCTTTGGGGTAACCCAACTCTTGAGGGATGATACAATCTCCAGCTTCCTAGAGAGGGCGGACGAAGCCCTCTACCAATCGAAGAGAGAGGGGAGAAACAGGGTGAGTGTCATACTCTAACTCATCCCCCTCTCCTCGGGGAATGGGCAGGGCTATACTCCTCCACGATCTCCTGAAGGGCCTCTACAATTTCATCATAATCTACAAGGGTGAGGAGTCTCTCTATCCTCCTCTCCAAAAGGTCAAAATCTATCTTACTGGCCTTGGCAATATAGATAGAGTTGTACTTTGTCTCTTTTTCGGCTCCCTCAATCAAGAGCTCCTCATAGAGCTTCTCTCCCGGCCGGAGTCCTATAAACTCTATATCTACCTTCTTTCCGTAGAGCTCCATCATCTTTCGGGCCAAATCTACAATTTTAACAGGCTCTCCCATATCAAGAATGAAGATCTCCTGTCCCTGGGCCAGAGAGGCCGCTTGGAGGACAAGCTGACACGCCTCGCTGGTGAGCATAAAATACCGTCTAATCTCCGGATGGGTTACGGTGACCGGACCTCCGGAGAGAATCTGCTCCTTAAACTTCGGTATAACACTCCCGCTACTCCCCAGGACATTACCAAACCGTACTGCGCTGATTACCGTCCTCCCCGAGGGAACATTCTGGGCATAGAGTTCACAGACCCGCTTGCTAGCCCCCATAACATTGGTAGGGTTGACAGCTTTGTCTGTCGAGATGAGGACTATATGGGGAACTCCATGGGAGAGAGCGGTATCGATGACCACCCGAGTCCCCAAGATGTTGTTACGCACAGCAGATCGGGGATTGAGCTCGGCGAGGGGGACATGTTTATAGGCGGCGGCGTGGAGAATGACATCGGGTCTGTATCTTTCGACTACCCTCTCGAAATCTTCCCTTTCGGTAACATCGCAGAGAATAGGTTCTACCGATGGATACTCTTCTGTCAATCGGTAGAGGTTATACTCACTCATCTCGACGGCGACCACCTGTTCCGCCCCAAAGTTGAGGGATTGACGGACAAGCTCACTCCCTATACTCCCTCCAGCTCCCGTAATGAGAATTCTCTTCCCCCGGACAAATTGGGCTATCCGCTCCCTATCAAGATCCTTCGGTTTCCTGGCCAAAAGGTCCTCAATCTCTATATCGTGGACCTCCTTAAGGGAGCTCTGCTTGAAATGGGTAACCCCCCTCTCCCGGAACTTCTCTACAATCCCATTGAGTTCCTGGGGGGAGAGCTCGGCGGCCATAATGAGGGTATCAGCAGGAGGAGAGTCGAGGGCCTCTTCAGGGGAGATGATGGGAATACCGCTGAGGCTACTCCCCGCCCGTCCCTCTCCATCTATAACAGCGACTATCTTATAGTCGAGCTCCCCACTGAGAGATCTATCGACCAGCTGTCGCCCCTCTTGGGTCAATCCATAGACCATGGCCTCCCGCCCTGGGATACCCCTTGTCCTCTCAAGAATAACCCTCTTCAGAGCTCTCAAAGAGGAGAGAAAGAAGAGGGAGAGAAAATAGTCGATGAAGAGAACACTCCTCGGAAAGGGGAGGAAGAGGTCGTAGAAGAGCCAGAGGAGAAGGGCCACAGTCAGATAGGCGAGGGTGATGGCCACCACAGTCCGCTTGGCTTCATAGATACCGAAAAAACGCCATGGAAAGTTGTAGAGCCCCAAAAGGGCTAGAAAGAGAAGCTTAGCTCCAACTGCCAGGAGATAGAGTCGCCAAAAGGTCTCTAGAAACTCTTGGGGAATTGTAAAATTGAAACGGAAGAGGTAGGCGAGGTAGAGGGAGAGAAGAGAGAGGAGAAGATCTCCAATGAGAAAGAAGAGGATCCGCTTCCAGGTTGTCGCTATTAGGAGAGAATGGAATGGCATACCCACTCTACTTCCTCCCTCTCAAGCTGGGTTCCACTGGGGAGACAGAGCCCCTTTTCAAAGAGCCTTCGACTCACTCCTCGGCTGTAACACCGAAGATCTCTAAAGGCCGGCTGGAGGGACATCGGTTTCCAGAGAGGCCTCGATTCGATCCCTTTTTCCTTCAACCTTTCATAGACTTGAAGGGGATCGAGTTCCTTAAATATCAGGGTTGTCAGCCACCGATTGATTCTGCTCCCTGGAAGCTCGGGCATAAAATCGGCTATCTCTCCAAGTTTCTCTCTGTACCATCCGAAAATCTCCCTCTTCTTGGCTACCCGTTCCTCCACCACCTCCATCTGGGCAACCCCAATAGCGGCTAGAACATTGCTCAAACGATAATTATAGCCATAGGTCCTATGTTCATACCAAGGATAATGGGGTTCCTTGGCCTGGGAGGCTAGGAGGCGGGCCCTCGCCATGAGCCGTTCATCTCTTCCAACCAGGATCCCTCCTCCTCCCGTGGTCAAGAGCTTGTTTCCATTGAAGGAGTAGATCCCAAAGGCACCAAAGGTCCCACTATGCCTCCCTCTGTAGAGGGTTCCAAGGGCTTCAGCCCCATCTTCAACGAGTTCTACCCCATACCGGTCACAGAGGGAGGAGAGCTCCTCCATCTGGGCAATTCCTCCATAGAGATGGGTAACAATGAGGACTTTGGGCCTCTCCTTCTTGAAGCTCTCTTCCACTAGGTTCAGATCGATCTGCCAACTCTCGTCGCAATCGATGAGGATAGGCTCCGCCCTCTGGTAGAGGATGGGGGAGAGGGAGGCTACAAAGGTGAAATTGCTCACCCCGACCCGGTCTCCCTCTTCCACTCCAAGGAGCCTCAGGGCAAGGTGTATTCCTGCCGTCCCATTGCAGAGGGCCAAGGCATGGGAGGTACCTGTATAGGTACGGACAGCATCCTCAAACCTCTCCAAATACTCCCCTACAGGAGCTATATAGTTGCTTCGGAATACCTCTTCAATATATTCCAACTCCCGACCGGTCATATGGGGAGGGGAGAGAAAGATCTTCATCAAAGCCTCTTATCCACATACTCTCTCGGGAGGATCCCCTTGATGTCGAAAACCACCTGATCCTCCCTCTTCTGGGAGAGGTCGATCTCTCGGAACTGGTCGTGGGCCACAGCCAAAATGATGGAATCGTAAGAAGAGAGGTCTGGGATCTCTTGGAGGAGCTCTACTCCATACTCCCTTCGGACCTCATCGCCATCGGCCCACGGATCGTGGAGATCAACCTCTACCCCAAACTCTTGAAGCTCCTTAACCACATCGATAACCCGAGAATTCCGTATATCGGGACAGTTCTCCTTAAAGGTAACTCCCAAAATGAGGGCCCGACTCCCCTTGACTGCATGGCCTTTGTGGATGAGGAGTTTCACCACTTTGTTGGCGACGAAGAGCCCCATCTCGTCATTGGTTCTCCGACCTGACAGAATGACTTGGGGGTGGTAACCTACCTCTTTGGCCTTGTAGGCCAGATAGTAGGGATCGACCCCGATGCAGTGGCCCCCGACCAACCCTGGACGGAAGGGGAGGAAGTTCCATTTGGTTCCAGCGGCTTCCAGAACATCGAGGGTATCTATACCCAATCGGTCGAAGATGAGGGCCAACTCATTGACGAAGGCTATATTAATATCCCGCTGGGCATTTTCGATAACTTTGGCCGCTTCGGCAACTCTGATAGAGGGGGCCAGATGGGTTCCAGCCTCAATGATACTCCTGTAGAGGGCATCGACTTTCTGGGCGACCTCTGGCGTGGAGCCCGAAGTGACCTTTTTGATGGTGGTGAGACGGTGCTCCCGATCTCCAGGATTGATTCGCTCCGGACTGTATCCGCAGAAGAAATCCTCATTAAATTTCAGCCCGCTCTCCCTTTCCAGCTCCGGAACACAGACCTCCTCGGTACACCCCGGATAGACTGTGCTCTCATAGATCACAATATCCCCCCTCTTGAGGACCCTCCCCACAGTTCGGGAAGCCATGATGAGGGGGTGCAGATCGGGATTTTTGTGGCGGTCGATGGGGGTCGGAACGGTGACGATGTAGATAGTGGCCTCCCCAATATCATCGATAGAGCTTGTGAATTCCAACTTTTTGGCCTCCTGGAGCTCCTCTTTGTCCACCTCCAGGGTCCTATCGATCCCCTCCTGCAGTTCCTCTATCCGCTTCCTATTAATATCGAACCCGACAGTCGGATACCTCTTCCCAAAGGCGACAGCCAAAGGGAGACCGACATAACCGAGCCCTATGACAGCGATTTTCACTCCCTCTCCTTTCCATCTCTTCCGAAGACTCCGGAGTAGATTCTCTCCAGGTCCAAGGGTCTCCTCTCCCCATCCATTCCGAAGAGGGAGGGGATCAACTCCAAAAAGAGATAGGCTAGCTGGAGCATCGGCAAGAAGATAATGAGGGCCCTCCGGAAACCTGCGGGGGTATACCACCGCCTGATCCACTCCTTGGCCGAAGGAACCCCGTAGAGAGCCAGCATCGACTCAATTCCGATGATGAGGCCCAGAACAAGATATGTTAAAATGGCACTGAAGACAATGAGGTAACCGAAAAACTCCACACTATCCATCTACTCCTCTTTTCAAGAGAGTATTATAGCAGGTAGGAGGATAGATGCGCCTTATCCATCTCTTCATAGCGGGAGGGATCGTTCTCTTCTCCCTCGGTTGTGCGGCCCGAGTGGCTCGGAGCAGTTCCGTTATGATTGTCTGGAAGAGCCCCCAGATTCGGTACGGAGATACAGCCTTTATGAGCCGTACAGAGAGGGGAGTGACTCTCCAGCTCTATCAGGCGGGACAGGGGGTTATGAAACTGAGTGTCGGGAAGCGGATCTGTATCGACGGAAAATGTATGGCCGCCAGCCAGTTTGTCAAGAAATTTCTCTCCCCCCACTACCCGCCCACCATTGTCCGCAACATTCTCCTTGGCCGCCCCATCTTTGGGGGTCAGGGGTTGGAGCGGACCCGAAAAGGGTTTCTCCAACGGATTGAAGGGGACCATTTGGATATAATATACCGAGTTTCCCAAGGCTCCATCTACTTTAAAGATCGGAAGAACGGGATCCTCATCACAATAAAGGAACTCCATGGCTAAATTTGTCGGAGCCCATGTCAGCGCCGCTGGAGGGGTCCAGAAGGCCCCTCTCAATGCGGCGGCCATCGGGGCTAGGGCCTTTGCCTTCTTCACCAAAAATCAGAGACAGTGGAAGGCGAAACCCCTCAAGAGGGAGGAGATTGAGGATTTCCAGAGAAACCTCCAGAAGGTCGGCATCGACCCCGACCATGTCCTCCCCCACGACAGCTACCTCATCAATCTAGGCCACCCCGAAGAGGAGAAACGGCGGAGAAGTCTCGAAGCCTTTATCGAGGAGATCCACAGGGTCAAGGAGTTGGGACTCAAGAAACTCAATTTCCACCCTGGAAGCCATCTCCGCCAGATTGGGGAGAGGGAGGCCCTCCAGCTGGTGGCCCAATCGATGAACGAGGCCCTCAAGGAGAGTGAAGGGGTAACTCTGGTCATCGAGAATACAGCAGGCCAGGGGAGCAACCTCGGTTACAGATTTGACCACCTGGCCTACCTCATCGAAGAGTCGATAGATGAGAGTAGGGTAGGGGTCTGTCTCGACACAGCCCACCTCTTCGGAGCAGGTTATGATATTCGGGATCGGGAGAGCTACGAAGCGACTATGGAGGAGTTTGGGAGGGTCGTAGGCTTCTCCCATCTGGAGGGAATGCACCTCAACGATTCCAAGGTTCCCCTCAACTCCCGAAAGGATAGACACCACTCTCTAGGTAGGGGATATATCGGTTTAGAGGCCTTTCGGTTCATCATGCAGGATCCAAGATTGGATGGGATCCCCCTCATCCTCGAAACAATCGACCCCTCCCTCTGGAGAGAGGAGATAGAGCTACTTTATGCCATGATGGAGGAGTGATGGAGTTTCTCAAAGACTTTCTCATACAGGAAGATCCTGGGGAGAGTAAAATCTTCCCCCACCTCAAGTGTACCAGAGAGGAGGCGGAGATCCTCCGCTACTTGACAGAGAGGTACCTGAAGGGGGAGGAGGAGATCTCGGTCTTCACTGTCCTCAAGGAGCTCTACGGCGAGGAGAACCTCCTCTATCTGGACAAATTGAACCTGATTAAACAGCTCCTCGACCTGGGCTGGATCCAGCTCGGCGGCTTCGACAGCGGGAAGAATGGGGAGCGGACAAAACTGGAGCTCCTCCACAGGGAGATAGGATTGAGTGCCCCCTTCCTCAAACTTCTAGAGGAGGGTAATCTGGAGTTGAGACTCCCAGAGATTGAACCCTACAACGACCATCTCGACTATCTTCAGGACCAATTTGCCCGGATAGAGCTCTACCAGAAGATCGCCACAGCCCGCCAGAACTACCACGGGAACTCCCCGACCATCGGGAGGCTCCAGAAGAGGTTGGAGCTCCTGGAAGAACGGATTCGGGAGAGATTGGAGGTGACGGAGGAACCTATCGAAGTGGAGCGGCTCTTTGAAGAGTATGAGCTCAATGGGAAGGAGCAGATTCTCTTCCTGGCTCTCCTGAAAGAGGAGTATGCACGGAATGAAGGGGGGATGCGGGAGATGAACTCCCTCATCGATCTGGTCAGCTCCGACGAGTACGAACGGATTGAGAATAGGGTCCTCCTGGAGGAGGGGAGCAAGCTGGTCACCCACTCCCTCATCGACTACGAGGAGATGCTCACCCCCTTCGGAGGGGTGAGCCGGAGCTTCTTCATCACTGAAGAGGTGATGCAACGGATTGTCTATCCAGAGCGGAAACGGGTGAGGAAGAGGTTGAAACTCCAGAACCTCATTAAGGAGCAGGATATTTTCGAGCTCATAGAGCCCAAAACGACCCTGGACGATGTGGTCCTCCACCCCGAGACCAGGAGGACTCTGGAGGCCCTCCTCCGCCAGATGGATCGGAAAGTTGCCGAGCGGCTGAAGCGGTGGGGGATCAAGAAACGGAGGGGGGTCGAGGCCAAGATCATCTTCTACGGCCCTCCGGGGACAGGGAAGACATTGACAGCCCTCTCCCTGGCAAAATCCCTGAAGAGGCCGGTCCTCAGCTTCGACTGCTCCAAGATCCTCTCTATGTATGTGGGAGAGAGCGAGAAAAATGTACGGAAAATCTTTGACACATTTAGAGATCTGAGCCAGAAGGCCAAGAGTGAACCCCTCCTCCTCCTCAATGAGGCGGACCAGTTCCTCAGTATCAGGAGTCAGAGTCCCGGCAACAGCGCCGACAAGATGCACAACCAGATGCAGAATATCTTTTTGGAACAGATCGAAAATTTCGAGGGGGTTCTCATTGCCACTACCAACCTATTGGAGACCATCGATCCGGCCTTCTCCCGCCGCTTCAACTACAAGATCGAGTTTAAGAGACCCAACTTCAAAGAGCGGATCCAGCTCTGGGAGAAGATGCTCCCCAAGGAGGCGGAGTATGAAGAGGGGTTCGATATAGAACGGCTGGCCCAGTACGATCTGACGGGGGGGCAGATCAACCTGATCATCAAGAACACCGCCTACAGGGTGGCGGTCAAGGAGGTAGCCATCTTCACTATGGAGGATTTCATAGAGGAGATCGAACGGGAGAGGAGCGGAGCCTTTGGGGACCAGAGATCTATGGGCTTCCTGAAGTAGAGATGTTTCTTGAAGAAACATAAAGGGACAAAACTATCTATTATCGGTCCGAGACAAAAGTTTTCGCCTCTTTTTCTGATACACTTGCCAATAGAGTAAACTGGGCATGGTACTCGATCTAAACAAAGGAGTATTTGCATGATGAGTCATATGGATGTGGCACACCCCTATTTCGGTGCTTTTCTGCTCTTTCTGATCACTGCCGTCGCCTTCACAGCCACTACGGTGTTAGCCCGCTTCGTCAGCCGCTCCTTGGCGAGACTCGATACAGAGAAATTGAAAGTTGCCATCTATGAGTGTGGACCGGAACCGGATAGACAGCCCAACCGCATCTCCGCCCAGTTCTATCTGATCGCCCTCCTCTTCATCCTCTTCGATGTGGAGATTATCTTCATGTTCCCCTGGGCAGTCGATTTCAAGGTCCTCGGATGGTTCGGTTTTGCAGAGATGATCCTCTTCATTCTCCTCTTGGCCATCGGTTTCATCTACGCATGGAAGAAAGGAGCTCTAGAATGGCACAGCATCAGGTAAACTACGGTGCGAGCGGTGGACTGCCGGTAGCCCTCACAACTGTGGACAAACTGGTCAATTGGGGGAGGACCAACTCCCTCTGGGTTCTGACCTACGGACTCGCCTGCTGTGCCATCGAGATGATGGCCAGCGGAGCGAGCAGGTACGATTTCGACCGGTTTGGAGTCATCTTCAGGGCGAGTCCCCGCCAATCCGATGTAATGATCGTAGCGGGAACTCTCACTAAGAAACATGCCGAATTCATCAGGAGGCTCTACGACCAGATGGCCGAGCCCAAATGGGTCATCTCTATGGGGAGTTGCGCCAACACAGGAGGAATGTTCAATACCTACGCCACAGTCCAGGGGGTGGATCGGGTTATCCCTGTAGACATCTATCTCCCTGGCTGTGCTCCCAGGCCAGAAACCCTCCAATACGCCGTCATGCTCTTACAGAAGAAGATCCGTAAACAGACAATCTTCCAAAAACAGAAGCCCAAAAGGTTGGTATGATGATGAGACCCTACAGACCGAAAGCCAATGTCCAGAAGAGAGCCTACTATAACGACCGTTTCTGGGTGGCCCCGAGAATTCCGGAGGAGCCTGTAGAAGGGAGCCCCTTTGAGGAGGATCTCCTCTCCCTGAAGCGGAAATTCTCCATCGAGAAGGCCTACATTCAGAGGGGGCAGATGGTGGTCATCATCAACCCCGAGGACAACAAGGAGGTCCTCCGCCACCTCAAGGAGGAACGGGGGTACGATGTTCTCAGTGAGATGAGTGCCATCGACTATCTGGAGAGGGATGGCACCTTCGAGATCTTCTACCAACTCCTCTCCCTGGAGAGGTCCCAGAGAGTTCGGGTCAAGTGTCGGATCAAGGAGGGGGAGGCCATCGAGAGTGTGGAACCGATCTTCCGGAGTGCCGACTGGAGTGAGCGGGAGATGTTTGACATGTTCGGTATCAAGGTCAATAACCACCCCAACCTCAAGAGAATTCTCATGCCAGACGACTGGGTGGGCTACCCCTTGAGGAAGAGCTACCCCCTCCAGGGAGACGAAGCCGCCCAGTGGTATGAGGTCGATAAGATATTTGGCAAAGAGTATAGGGAGATCATTGGACCTGAACAGAGGGATCCCGCCTATGTCAATCCCGAAGATACCTGTAACTTCGCCCGAATTAAACATGAAGTTCCCCGTTGCGCCGATCCCGAGAGCGAACCTATCAAGATAGAGAAGTTCAATGATGATGCTCCGCTCGTAGAGACCTTCGATCTCAAAGAAGCCAAAATAGTCAATCGAAGATAGGGGTGACCATGCAACAGAGAAACAGACTGGAGCCATATTTCGAGAATCTAGCCTTCGAGCGGGACGACAACCGCATGGTGATCAACTTCGGTCCCCAGCATCCATCGGCCCACGGACAGCTCCGTCTCATTCTGGAGATGGATGGGGAGCAGATTGTCAAGGCGTGGCCCGATATAGGCTATCTCCATAGGGGTATGGAGAAGATGGGGGAGAATATGATCTACAACGAGTTCCTCCCCACAACGGACCGAATGGACTACATCGCCGCCACATCCAATAACTACGCCTTCGCCCTGGCTGTAGAGCGGCTCCTCGGCATCGAGGATAAGGTTCCCCGTCGGGCCAAGGTGATCCGGATGATCCTCCTGGAGCTCAACAGGATCATCTCCCACCTCTTCTGGTTGGCGACCCACGCCCTCGATGTCGGTGCCATGAGTGTCTTCCTCTACTGCTTCCGGGAGCGGGAGTACGCCATGGACCTCATGGAGGACTACTGTGGGGCACGGCTCACCCACAGCGCCGTCCGGATCGGAGGGGTCCCCCTCGACCTTCCAGAGGGATGGCTCGATCGGCTCAACTGGTTCCTCAACATTCTCCCAGAACAGATCGATCTCTACGAGGGACTCCTGACGGAGAACAGAATCTGGCGTATGCGGTTGGAAAATGTGGGGGTCGTCACACCCGAGATGGCCAAGGAGTGGGCGTGTAGCGGAATTATGCTCCGAGGGTCCGGTATCCCCTACGACATCAGGAAACAGGAACCCTATGAGCTCTACGACGAGGTGGAGTTCGACGTCCCCGTAGCCGAGACCTGCGACAGCTACGGGCGGTACAAACTCTACATGGAGGAGATGCGCCAATCCATCAGGATTATCCGCCAACTCATTCCGATGTATAAAGAGACAGAACCCCAGCTCATGGCCCATGTTCCAGAGTATATCAGCGCTCCCAAAGAGGATATTATGACCCAGAACTACTCCCTCATGCAACACTTTGTCCTCGTCACCCAGGGAATGCGTCCCCCTGTGGGAGAGGTCTATGTTCCAACAGAATCTCCAAAAGGGGAGCTGGGCTTCTACATACGGAGCGAAGGGGACCCCTACCCCTACAGAATGAAGATCAGAGCCCCCAGTTTCTGGCATACAGGGATACTTCAGGACCTCCTGCCCGGCCACTACCTGGCAGATGTGGTCACGATCATCGGATCGACCAACATCGTCTTTGGTGAGATTGACAGATAAGGAACGGCCATGGTGCGATATGACTTGAGACATCTACACGAAAATTTTTACGACCGAATGATGGAGCTCCTGGACCGGGAGGTCAAGAGCGGTGAGGTGGCGATCTTCCTCTTCGAGATCTTCCACAACGGAAAATCCCACTTCGACGCCGTCCAGAAGAGCGCCGACCTCATCAAAGAGGCGGGCCACGAGCTCTTGAACTCATTGAAATTTAATGAGGTTGACTGGACTATTGTCGTGAGAAAAAAGTGAGGGCTGAGCCATGAGTAAGGTCTATTTCTCTACCTGGAAAGATGAGTTCATCGACAACCGTGGCAAGCCCCCCGAGGAGTGGAGAGAATCTGCCTACAACTTCCCCCTCCACTACAACACCGATCGGGATTCCAAGGCCTTCATCGGCTGGGCGGGAGTGGCCCTCTTCGACCCCGATGTCGATGTGGTGAAATTGGCCACCGAGTACGCCTACCAGTATCAGGTCTATTCCGAGGCCTGCGGTCGGTGTGCTCCGGGAAGATGGGGAGGGCGGATCCTCTACGACCTCTTCGACAAAATTGCCCGGGGTGAAGGGGAGTGGAGAGATGTGGACCACCTCAAGGAGGTGGGGAGAACAATGATGGAGACCAGTAAGTGTGAGATCGGGAGGACGGTTCCCAAACCCCTCCTGGACATATTGGAACATTTTGGGGAGGAGATTGGGGAGCTCATTGAGAAGAAGAGACCCTCCCACGGCTACCAGAGCGGGGAGGTCTCCTACATATCCAAGGTAACGGCCCCCTGTATGGACGCCTGTCCAGCCCATGTCGATATTCCGGCCTATATTGAAGGGGTTCGGGATCTTCGGTTCGACGACAGCCTCCAGGCTACACGGAAGACCATGCCCCTAGCCCACACCTGCGGACGGGTCTGTCCCCACCCCTGCGAAGATGAGTGTAGGAGGGCAAATCTGGACGAGCCCATCTCCATTATGGAACTCAAGAGGATCGGAGCCGACTTTGAAGATGACCACTCCCTCTTCTGGCTCCATCCGAGGGAGCCCAAACCTCTAAACGGTAAGAGGGTGGCCATTATTGGAGCCGGACCTGCAGGGCTCACAGGGGCCTACTATCTGGCCATGGAGGGGGTAGCCTGTGACATCTACGAGGAACTCCCCGTCCTCGGTGGCGAGGTGGCAGTCGGTGTCCCCCAGTACCGGATGCCCATTGAGAAGTATAAGAGGGATATTGAGCTGGTGGGAAGCCTCCCCGGGGTCAAATTTATCACAGGGAAGCGGGTGGAAGCCGACGATATGCGGCGGTTTGAGAAGGAGTACGACGCCATCCTCGTCGCCACGGGAACCCGTATCTCCAAGAAGATACGGGCTAAGAATGAGCGCCCCGAGATCAAAGGGTACTGGGGGGCCATTAACTTCCTGGACTGCATCAATCTCTGGGTCAAATATGGAATACCCGTTCCCGAAGAGGTCCGTAAACAGCAGATGCTGGACAAAGAGTATGTCGATCTCACAGGGAAGACTCTGGTCTGCGTCGGGGGAGGATTTACCTCTATGGATGTGGTCCGGTGCGCCATCAGGGCCAATGCCGAAAAGGTGATTATGCTCTATCGACGGGACGAGGCCACCATCATACGGAACACCACCTACGAAGAGTACCATGAAGCGGTGGAGGAGGGGGTGGAGTTCATCTTCTACTCCGCAGTCGAGGAGATTATTACCGATGAGGAGGATCGAATCAAGGCCCTCAAGGTCAACCGCTTCGAGCTCATTCCCGACCCCAACGGGGGGAGACCCCAGCTCAAGAAGATCGAAGGGGCAGATTTCACCATCGAGTGTGACTACCTTGTCCCCGCCGTCAGCCAGAGCGCCGATCTCTCCCACCTTCCCGAAGAGTGGGAGATAGAACTGACCAGCTGGGGGACAATCAAGACCGACGGGAAGACCTACATGAGCTCCCGAAAGGGGGTCTTCGCCGCGGGAGACTGTGAGTACGGCCCCATGACCATCGTCAACGCCGTGGGCCAGGCAAAACGGGCGGCCTCCGTTATGAGCCGCTATGTGGAGAGTGGGGAGATCACCTTGACCGATGAGGAGATTATGGAGGATCACCTCCGGGCCCTCAAAGTTTACGACAAAAAGGAGAAGATCCGGGGATGGCTTCCGGGACTCCCCCGCCAGAAGAGCGAGATATTGAGTGTGGAAGAGCGGAAACACTCGAACAGGGAGGTCAATCTGGGACTGACCCAAGAACAGGCGATCGCCGAATCTGAACGCTGTATGCGTTGCTACTACATAGCCATGGTCGCAGTATAAAGGGTGGAGATGGTTAAGTTCTACATCGATGGAAGAGAGGTTGTCGCCCAACGGGGTGAGACGATCCTACAGGTAGCCCGACGGGAGGGTATCTACATTCCCACCATGTGCTACCTCTCCAAGGTCAAACCGATAGAGTCCTGTCGCCTCTGTGTCGTAGAGGTGGAGGGGGTAGAGGGCTTCGTCTTGAGCTGTCAGACCCCTCCCACCCCCGACGCCAAGGTGCGGACAAACTCTCCGGAGCTCTACAGACACCGACAGAACATTATGAAGCTCTACGATGTCAACCATCCCTTGGAGTGCGGGGTCTGTGACAAGAGCGGAGAGTGTGACCTCCAGAATAAAACCCTGGAGTTTGCCGTCAGCTCCCAGGAATTTACGGCACGGGACCAGTATCGACCCATCCAGCACTGGAAATATCTCCAGTACGACCCGAGCCTCTGTATCCTCTGTGAGAAGTGTGTCCATGTCTGCAACGAGGTCATTGGTGATGATGCGATAGAGATCTACTATGGAGGGTACAAATCCCATATTGTTCCGAAGGATGCAGAGACCCTCGACTGTACCTTCTGTGGGGAGTGTGTAGCTGTCTGCCCGGTGGGAGCCTTCATCAGCAGTGACTTCAAATATAGTGCCAATGCGTGGGAGTTGCAGAGAGTACCGGCGGCCTGTGCCCACTGTAGTGCCGCCTGCCACCTCTACTACGAAACCAAACATAGCTCCGTCTTTGACCCAGAACCCAAAATATACAGGGTCAAAAACGAGTTTGAGTTCGAGACCCTCTGTGGAGCTGGCCGCTTCGGTTTCGACTTTGAGAACAAAGGGGCAAAAAGGGACCAAGAAGCCTTCCAAAGGGCTCTCGACGCCTTCAAAAAAGCCGATACTATTGAGTTCTCCTCCTTCATCACAAATGAAGAGGCCCTCATCC
>JAADDW010000019.1 GCA_013153715.1 Campylobacterota bacterium
GGTGGAGATCATGGGTAAATACCAGAGAGGAGTGGACCTCAACGAGAGCCAGATCGATAAGATCACCTCATTTCTCAAAGCTCTCAGCGGAGAGTTGGTGGATTACGGAATTTAGAACTCCATCGTAGATAACAGAGCTCCCCGTCCCCCAGGGAGATAATTTACAACCTCCCCGTGGGGAGTTCTCCGCCATCAGAGCTATATTCAAGACAAGGGAGCATTGGTAGATCGCTCTACTATGGATAAAGCCTATCACCGCTCTTACAATCCTCTCTGTAGCCTGGCAGAGATATATCCTTGCTCTAGTTACCCTGGCCTATGAGTTTGAGGAATCCAAAGAGGCTCTGCATATCTTTTCCTTATCGACCAGACAGACGATGCTTTGGGCCATCTCCATGAGCAACTTGCGGTAGTTGTCTGTTAATAGACTGCCTTCCCCCATTCCTCCAAATCGGAATCCGACAAAATCTGTCGCAAACCTGTCGTGAATATGTGATAGACTTTTTGATAAGAAGTTAAGAAGATAGAAAGGAGGAGAGATGATCCCTGCCATCATCTGGGGTATCAGCATTGCAGGCGGAGCCTACGGAGTGAAGAGGGGACTTGATGCAAAAGAGAAATATAATGAAATCAAGAAGATAATAGAGAGAATTAAGAAGGAGGGAAAAAATCTTGAGGAAAAACTGTGCTCTACCAACGAGGAACTCGAATCCCTCAACCAATTGAAACGGGAGCTCGCAGAGGGTACTCTCAAGAGGGCGATCAAATATCTCGAAAACCACAATCAGCTCTCCTATCTTCGACAGCACCTCTCCAATACAGGCCAAAAGGAAAATTTACCTACAAAAGATTTTACCTCAAAATCTGCCGCCGCCACCATCACCTCCATACTTCAAGGAACTATGAAGGGAGTCGCATCACGGCAGATGGCTATGTATATTGCCAAACAGATAGGAGTGGCCAGCACAGGGACCGCCATTAAAACTCTTAGTGGAGCGGCGGCCGAGAGGGCGGCTCTCTCATGGCTTGGAGGAGGCGCCTTGGAGGCCGGGGGAGGGGGATTGGCCCTTGGAACCACCCTCTTGAGCGGTTTAAGTCTAGGAGTTGGTATCCTCTTCACAGGAATCTCTCTCGATAACAAGATGGCCCAAGAGTTGGAGAAGATGATCAGACAGGAGCGGGAGATCATTGGGAAGTACAAGAGCAAGGAACGAGAGCTCGACACTATAGTGGAGAAGAGCCATCTTTTGAAACAGAAGCTGAACATCGTGGCTAGCCGATTGGAAAGGGAGTTACGACTTTGGTATTTCTTTAAATCCAACCGTAGGGAGATCATCGGAACCCTTGCCGCGACACTCCTACAGCTGGTCAATCTTGATGTTATAGAGAATGGAGAGATTAATTGGAGCTTCGATCTGGAGCTAGAGTCAATCATGGAACCGATAGAGATATAACAAAGAGATTAAGGAGGAAGCTATGGGAATGGATAAGAAAAATAATCTCCCCTCAGTTGTTAAGGGAGATCTCGAAATCTCTGTCTCTGGAAAAGAGAGTAGGCCTACGGTGCCTATAGATCCTCTAGTAGACCTCATCAGAGTTCTCAAAGAGGGAGAGGTTCTCAAAGAACGGTTGAAAAATGAACGGCTCGCCCTCAGGCAAGCCCATAAACGGTGGAAGTCTGAAGCAAAAGCCATCAAAGAGTCCTTTAAAAAGGATCACCGCAAACTGGACGATCTAGAGAAAGGATTGGACTATATGATGAAAGAGGGAGACAAGGAGAATGTCATGAAAATTCTTGATCTTATTGCAAAACTGTAACGGAGAAAAAATGAGGAGAGGGGTCATCACAATTCTTGGAACAGTGGGTGGGAGGACAACAGATTGCCATAAACTCGACAATCCACAAAAGGCTCTCTATCACTCACAGATTCCTAGAATTTCAGAAGAGGAGGAGGTCAATACCCTCCCCATTCTCATCAAAGCCTTTGGGAAGGAAGGCTACGATATTATCTCACTCCATACCCCTTGTGCCCGCCAGATTCAAGAGGAGATCATCGCCACCCATGAGGACCAGCAGGTCCGCTCTTATACAATCTCCAAGGAATGGGAGATCAATGATAGGGACTTTGATGGAACTTTTTCCAAAATCTATGAAATTATGGTAGGCTATGACCGGATTGTCATCGATGTCTCCCATGGTTTCCGCCACCTTCCCATTCTCATGATAGTCGATACCCTCATTCAATCCAGTATCGACATAACAAAAATCGAACATATTCTCTTCGCAAAGGAGACCATCCCCCGCCAGGAGTATGAGATCATTGATCTCAAGCGCTATATCGATCTCGCCAATTTCTCCTACGCCATCGCCTCCTTCACGAAGAACTACACCACTCTGGCAACAATTCGGGTCTCAGATCGGCTCCTCCAAAGTTTTCTCGACACCCTTGCCCAATTTTCCCACCATATCCTTGCCAACTCCTTTGATGCCCTCCTCAAAGACCGTCCCAACGACCGACCATCTATTGTCACCCAACTCCTCCAAGAGATTGAGAAGATCACCGAAGGGGAAGAAGGGGTCTTCATAAGAAATCTCTCCTCCATCTTGGAGGAGATCAGGAAACATCTGCGTTACATCCAATCCCTCCAAGAGAAGCTCTACCCCTACGAACGGCTCTACTATCTCGCCAGACTTCTCCACGGGCGGGGTTACTACCTCAACGCCATTACACTTCTCAGTGAAGCGGTTGGTGCCTGGTGTAGCTACCGCCTCCGAGAGACCTCAGAGGAAGTGAAAAAGCTGATCAGAGAGTATGAGCGCCAAGCCTATGAAGAAAAGGATGCCTATTACAAACGGTTTTCTATCTATACTCTCTACAACCAGTCAAAAAACTTTTGCCGTTATGGGAGCAATTTTAAGGGCCTCTATCTCTCCGTTGACAGAGATGAAGAGTGGAACATAAGGTCTGAAAAGATAACCGCTCTACTCAAGGAGCACTTCAACCAGAGAGAGTTTCCCTATGTCAACTTTCTCAAAAGGGTCGACAGACTCCGCAACAATCTCTCCCACGCCAATAGCTCTGAACGGCTGGAAGAGGTAGCCCAGGAGATTGGGAGTCTCCTCTCCGAATTCGATCAGATCCTCTATTCCATCTCAACACCCTCCGCCTGAATGCGGAACTCTCTCTCCAGGTAATCAATCCCCCCTCCCTCCGGGGGAATTGTTGAAGGACATTGCTTTCACTCTAGATTTCGGATAGATCAAAAAACGAGATCGTCAATTGGCAGATAATCGGTATTCCCCTTGCGGACAACATCTCTGAAGGTGTAGATCGTCACCCTATCTTCTCCTCCATTAACAATTTTCTTGACAATCCTCTTAATCTGGTTGAGCTCACTCTGGCTCACTTCAAACTCGAAGAGGCTCTTCTGGGTGCGGATACCGAAACTGAGGAGGGCCTTTGCTAACCTCTCCCGCTGAATATCGGATTGGATATCGTATGCAAGAATAATTCTCATTAGAAAATCCTTTCCAACTGGGTCGATCCGACAATATCTTCCTTGGCAGAGACCCGGAAGAGATAACAGCGATCTTCTTCCTTATCCATGAAATCCTCCACCTTTTGGAGAACCCTCACCGCATCTTTATAGACCATCTCCAGCTCAAAAATACTCCGCTGAACACGGATACCGTAGTTCTCCAGAAAATGGGCTACCCGTTGGAGTCTCTGTTCGTCACTAATATCATAGGCGATAACTATCCTGCTCTTTCTCATAGATCATATCCTTTCTGCACAAGTCTTAAATCTGTCTCAAGTCTTTTAATCACATCTTTCTTATGAACATCCTCAATGAAGAGACGGATAACTGTTTTGAGATAGGGTTCAGCCAAGTACCCATCTTCCAGATCGAAGCGGTGAAAACAGTAGTAGAGAACGATATTTATGAAAAGAGCATATCGAAAAGGATCGGTAAGGTCCCTATAATTGCGGTTTGGGGAGATAGTATAGAAAAGTCCGTAGTAGAGGGAGGTAATGTAGTTCTGGAGCATTTTGAACTGGGGGAGGTACTTCAGATAAAAATCATAGAGCTCATGGATCTCAATAATCTCCTCAATATCATCCTGAATTACTTGATCCAATAGAGTACGGCGATCCCGCCTATCATACATTTCTATCATCTTCAAATTCTCCTTGAGATCCCCATAGCCTCTCACCCATGGTCCTCCCATACGGCTCCGTTTCATCTCCTTCTTCTTGATCTTGTTCACATATTTATAAGCTCCAATCTTCATCTCCAAGAGGTTTTCCTCCTCAAAAAAGGTAAGAGGTTCCTCCGTAGAGATATTCTCTTGGGCAATCCTCCCCTCCCGATCGATGAGAAGTGTAGGTACCTGCGACGACCATCTCTTATAGAGCGTAGGTTGGTTGAACAGATAGAGAACTCTGACTCTCTTCACCCTCTTTGGATCAACTTTCTTTGGATCGAAAATAAAGGCCATCATAGCACTTTTCACGCACATCTTCCCGATATACCAACCATGGCGGTCGAGATGAGTGCGCTACTCTCCTCCTTTCTCAAGATTTTCTTCAGAGATAATGGGCAGAACAGGAGCCGTCACCCTTCGCCCTGCTCGACAGGGGTGGAATAGCCACCCTGTAAAGCCAGATCCATTTCCAGTCTATCTTCCGATGGTTCCCTCTCCACCTGTGGAGGAGCCGATAGGAGCTCCTTAAACTGATTATAAAGATGGTTAGTATGGCCCTCCATAAAACGAGAGAAGAGGGAGAGAACCATCTTTTTACCCTCATAATCGAGGGCCCGCTCCTCAAACCGATCAGGATAGATGTGGGGAAGAATCTGGAGGGAGAGAAAAGTGAGTTCTACCCGAGCCCCCTCCATCATATCACTTACAAATGCGGCATGTCTTCCCCTCTTAACATGGAGAAAACCGATATAGGGATCAAGCCCCTCGCCACTTATTTGAGCATAGAGAGCCCCATAATAGAGTGTATAGAGAAGACTCAAGAGGGCGTTGATTCGATCGGGAGGCGGATAGTATTCTCTCCTTTGAAACTCCCAGATGTCCAATCTTTCCAACTCCCGCTTATAGATTTGAAACATATAGTTGGAAACTCCTCCCTCCACACCGAGAATACTCCGATAACCTTCGGCTTGGGCAAGTCTCTCTCTGTAGTGGTCCAGAGAGCGATTGACATACTTTTCGATCATATCGATCTTATGGGCAACGATCACTCTGGCAAGCTGAAGCTCCCCATGGCGAAGATATTGGTTAAGACGCTTTCTATAGTTGCTGTCGAAGCGGTTTGGAAGGAGAATACCCTCCATCTGGTAATAACTATTGAGATAGATAACCGCTCTCCCATGCTTCAAGAGGAGCTTCCGCGCACCCCTTGAAATAACTGCACCTGAGAGAATAAAAACATTGTTGACTAAAGAGATGGGGATTTTATGGGTCCCGATCTTGAGAAGATTTCCACTCCGACTCATCTCCGATTCCCTTATGAGGAAAATATCTTTCCTTATCATTTTCTCCATCTCTTTCCCTCTTCTCTGACTTCATTGGGTATTGTAGAGAATTACAAGGGCTACTTCTGTCTCGATAGGATAAAAAACTCTTCCTCAACCATGCACACGGGGTGCCAATTTTGACAATTTTCCTAGAAAAAGCTATAATTGTGTGCAAAGTAAACAAAAGCTCTCTCAAAGCCCTTTGTTCCGCTGTTCCGAGCCATTTTGGACGAAAAAAAATTTTTGGACCATCTGGCCCAAAAGTCCTTCGGAAGCCCCAATTTTCGGAGGGTTGCATTCCATATCCGGCTATGAGCCATTGAGACTCAACCATTTCCGAGGACGCCACTGCGTCCTCTAGAATTTTGGTTGCATTCCATATCCGGCTATGAGCCATTGAGACCCAAAAAATACCTTCTTTAGAAAACATTTCTTAAAGGGTTGCATTCCATATCCGGCTATGAGCCATTGAGACCTCTATAACTCCCTCCATATGTAATCTCTTCCTTCGTTGTATTCCATATTCTGCTATGAGCTATAAATCCCCAATTCAGAACACCTTAAATCTACTTCTTAACTGATAGATTTTCTTTGGTGAGTATTGCTTGCTATCGCAACACTCGCTTCATATCTCCCCAAAAGTAGTTATAAACAAACTTGCAAGCTCCAAAATGATTTTGTGGACTACTCTGCCATAAAAGGTGGGAGCTCATAGTTTGGTACTCCTAAATTCCCTTCATCTCTCCTGATAGAGTTATGTAAATGCTATAATTGAGCATGATTTTATAGTGAAAAGGGGTCAAAAGTATGGAGCAAGCTGTACCGCAGATTGATCCGAGATATTTGGAGCTCATGCTGAATCCGACCAACTATGGCGAGATGGAGGAGTTCGATGCCAAAGGGTATGGGAAGAACAGGGAGACCGGAGAGATGGTTGTCATCTATCTCAAGATCGATCCGGAGACCCAAACTGTAACCGACATCAGATGGCAGACCAACGGGTGCGGGACGACGCTGGTCAGCGGGAGTCTCTTTAGCCAGGAGTACAAAGGGAAGAGTTTGGAAAGTGGGATAGAGTTCACTAACGCTGTCTTTGATAAGATTAGGGAGAATCCTCCCCCCGACGCCGCCTGTGGGGAGGTCGTGGCGCGGGCTTTCATGGCCGCTGTAGAAGATTATGAGGCTCGGAAGCGGGGGGAGATTGGGGAGCATATCCATACAGTCACCTTGAGCTGTCCCACACCGGAGGAGGATCATAATGGTTGAGCTATTCCGTAAGAAGCATGAGGTCTGGTTAAAATTCCTTTTCGGCTCCTTTGCCCTTCCACGGGGAGAGGCCGCAGAGGACCTCTACGACTTTGCCCAGATAGAGTACCGCCATCTCAAATGGATGGGACAAAGAATTGTAGAGAGTGGAGGAGATTTCGATTGGGATCGGGGAGAGGTGAAAATCGATTATAGGAGCGGAGAGGAGCTTTATGGTGCTCTGAGTGATGAGCTCATGGCCCTTGAACTCCTCTATCCTCCTGAAGAAGATAAGCTTCTGGAGAGAATGAAGAGTGATGAGCGCTATATGTTGAGAAGGCTCCGCACCCCTCTCAAGGTTCCCATTACAGCCTTCGACCGCCATCTCCACTATAAAAATCTGGATAAGAAGAGCCTCGATGCCCTCGTCCTCTTCCTTATTGAGGAGAGTTATAAGGAGTACGAGCTCATAGTCACCTACACCTATTCCCAACTCCATAGTGATGATGCCTCTATCTCTCTCGTCTTCGAGGACCTCATCTACGAGTCCCTCTACCACCTTAAATCCTTTGCGCTCCTCATGGCGAAGCTGGGGATCCTGAGTGTTCCCAGGGTGGTCATGAAAGAGGTATATAAATTTGACGACCTCAAGAAGTTTCTCCTCGATGGAATAGAGGAGGAGAAGGCGGCCAAAGAGCAGTGCCGTCTCTTGAGTGAGGCTGTGGACGACAGGGAGCTCTCCCATTTCTTCGACTATATCAACAGTCAGGAAGAGTACCATATAGAGTTGATGGAAAAGGTGCTCCAACGGCTATGAGAGGACTCTACGGCCTTCTCCTCTGGACACTTCTGCTGGCGGCGGATAGCAATCTCTCTCAATCCTTTGACATTGACAGGGAGATAGATAGAATAATGCACGCCCCCCCAGAGCAGAGACGCCTTTTGATGAATGCTCTGAAACGGAAAATCTTTCAGCTCAATTTGGAGATCCAATCGACCCAGCTCCTCAATCTCCAGCGCCTGCTCAATCTCAAAGCCCACAAGAGAGGGAGAGATCATAGATGATAAGGTTCTATCTGGTAATTATTGCGCTGATGGTGGTGCTCTTCTCCAATGAGTATAATGATGATGATCTGGATGGCGTTCCCAACTCTCTAGACCGTTGCCCCAAAACTCCCTTTAGTGACATTGTCGATGAGTATGGGTGTAGTGTTGAGAAGCTCCTCCGTCCCAGGAGTTTTGAGTACTATTTTGAATACCTCTACGGGAGAGATGGACATTTCTATGAAAATAGCTACTTGACAAGTATCACCCTCTATCGGAAAAGGTTTGACCTCTCCATCACGGGGCTCTACTACACCAACAATAGGAAGCACGGCTTCTCCGATCTCAATATCAAATTTGAGTACCTCTTCAATCCGACGCCGATGTGGGATCTGCTGGTGGGCGCTGGGATCGATCTTCCCATCTACAATGTCTCTGGAAATAAGACCGATTATGGGTTCTCTCTTACAAGTTATTACTATCTCTGGGACTACCGAGTTCTCTCGGGGGTTTACTACACCTACACCGAGGATCGCTATAGGAAGAGGACTCTGAAGAACTCCTACGGAGGATATATCGGAGTGGAGCGGTTCTTCAACGGCTTCAGTTTGGAACTCTCCTACCTCTATCACAGGGGGAAGTTTAACTCCATCAACCATCTCCTCTACACCAAAATAGAGAAGCGGTTCAAAGGGGGAACCTATCTCTTTGGGACGGTGAGCAAAGGGCTCAATGGAGATACAATAGAGGAGATCTTCAGTCTTGGAGTGGGTCGGAGGTTCTGATCTCCGGAGAGGATCTCTTGAGAAAGATCAAAGCCAAAGGGTCTCCCTTTCTCTATACTTTCAAAAAGGATAACGATGGACTACCTGAAGGAGATTATAGATTACGGGGTGATCGGTCTGCTCTTTCTCATGAGTTTCATCACCCTCTGGTTTACCATTGAGAGGCTCCTCTTCTATCGGAGTGTCGATCTTACCAAATATAGGAAAAAGGAGGAGCTGGAGATCGATTTGAGCGCCAATCTTTCGGCCATTGCGACTATCGCCAGTAGTGCTCCCTATATCGGACTGCTGGGGACGGTGCTGGGTATTATCCTCACCTTCTACACAATGGGAGAGAGAGGGATAGTGGAGACAAAGGAGATTATGAGCGGCCTCGCTCTCGCCCTTAAGGCGACGGCTATGGGGCTCATCGTAGCCATTCCTGCCACCATTTTTTACAATATGTTAGTTCGGAAGATGGAAGTACTCCTGGCCCGGTGGGATATTCTCCATGAAGATTAAGAGGTTCGATCAGATCAATGTAATCCCCTTCATCGATATTATGCTGGTCCTGCTGGTTATCGTTCTGACAACGGCCTCCTTCATAGCCAAGGGGATCATTCCCCTCGATCTCCCCAAAGCTGGAAGTGGCCAGGAACTCCCTGTCAAGAGGATAGAGATCTCCATCGATAGGGAAGGGAAACTCTTCCTCGGGGGGGAGAGAGTGGGCCTGGAGGAGCTCCGCCAGAAATTGGCTTCCATCTCCCTCAAGAGTACAATTCTTCTGAGGACAGACAAGAATAGCCGCTTCCAATCTTTCATTACCGTTCTCGATCTCCTGAAGAGCAGAGGGTTTGAGAAGATAGACCTTGAAACCGAGAGATGAAACGCTCCTTTCTCATCGCTTTGGCCATCTACCTCCTGGTAGGGGCTCTCCTCTACCATATTCCGTGGAAGAGGGATACTCACCCTCCGAAGAAGAGAATATCCCTATCCGGACTCAATATTGTCTCACCTCCCCCCAGACAGAAGCCGCCCCCGAAAGAGTCTCTTCCCTGCCCTTGCACTCGGACCCATGAACCTCCTACTCCCCAGCGGTTCCTCCCCCCTCCCAAGAGCCTCCCCCTTGTGAAGGAGACTCCCAAGAGAGTTGAGGAGCCGAAAAAAGAGGCGAAGGCTCCGAAGAAGAAGAAGGTAAAGAAAAAGGTAAAGAAAAAGGTGGTGAAGAGAAAGGTGCGAAAGAGGAAGGTGAGAAAGAGGATAAAGAGGAGAGTGAAGAGGACAGAGAGGGTGGAAAAGGTGAAGAGGGTGAGGAGGGAGAGGCCTTTAAAGCCTCCTGAGGAGAGGGTAGTTCAGAATACCCCCTCCCCTCTCCCTGTGGAGAGATCCTCTCCGGCCGAGAGGGTGGCTGTCCCCCCTCCATCTCCTCCCCGATCGGCTCCTTCCCAGGAGAGGAGGGTAAATTATCAGACCCGTTACCTCCAAAGCTATGCCGACCAGATCCGCCAGGCTATCCTCCGCCACCGCTTCTATCCAAGAGTTGCGAGGAAGGGGAAAAAGGAGGGGGTCGTCACTATCTCCTTCAAACTCACCCCCTCTGGCTCTGTTAAAGAGTTGCGGGTTGTCACCTCTAGCGGCCATAAAATCCTGGATAGGGCCGCCCTCCGTTCCGTAAGGAGGGCCTCTCGGGAGTTTCCCAAACCTGAAGAGAGTGTCACAATCAAGGTCCCCATAGAGTTTCGTTTAAGATAATTAATTGACTTTTAACAGAGATGAGTTAGACTCGCCGGAAAAAAGGGAGGAGGTCCTATGGTTCATCGTATTCTCGGGATTTTGGCTATCCCTCTGCTCCTGTTTGCCTTTACAAAGAGCGTTACCCATCCCAAACTGATTAGTGACAGCAGATGGTGCGACATTTGTGGTATGAACCTTCCCAAATTCTTCAAGACGAACCATGCTGTAGTTCTCAAAGATGGGAGCAAAAAGGAGTACTGTTCCCTCCACTGCTTCGCCCAGGATTACAGGAAAATAGGGGAGAAAGTAGAGAGAATTCTCGTTGTCGACGGGGCGACGGGAGAGTGGATAGAGGCTCCACAAGCTTTCTATGTCGTTGGAAGCGATGTAGAGGGGACCATGAGTCCCGTTAGTAAAATTGCCTTCAAGAGTAGGGAAGAGGCTGAAAAGTTTGTGAGGGAGCATGGTGGAGAGATAATGGATTTCGATGAGGTTCTGAAGATCGCCCTCAAGAGCTTGGAGAGGGAGAATGAGCGGATTATGAGGAAGAAGAGGCTCAAAATCTACCCCATGGGCAAGATGCTCTACAAAAGATACTGCAAAGAGGGGGTAGACAAGGGACAATTCCACTCCCTCTCCGAGCTGAAAGAGTACCTCCTCCGCACCTGCCCTCCAGAGATCAGGGAGAACGGAAAGAGGCTCCAGGCCCTCGCCCTCTACATTTGGGAGGCCAAAGATAGAAAGAGAGTTGAGGTTCCCAAGGAGGCTAAATGTCCCATTTGCGGGATGTTTGTGGCAAAATATCCCCGATGGGCGGCCCTCATTGTCACTTCCGACGGAGAGAAGCTCTATTTCGATGGAGTTAAAGATATGATGAAGTACTATCTCCGCCATAGGGATCGGGTTAGAGAGGTCATCGTCACTGATTACTACAGCGGTGAGGCCATTGATGGGAAGAGGGCCTACTATGTCTTGGGGAGTGATCTCTATGGTCCCATGGGGAAGGAACTCATTCCCTTCAAAAGGGAGAGAGAGGCCCGAGAGTTCATGAGAGACCACGGAGGAAGGGTTATTAGATTTGATGAGATCGATGGAAAGGTAATAGAGAAGCTGTGAAGAGAGTTACTACATTGGGGGTAGGGGTAGCTCTTCTCACTCTTTTAACTCTGTGGGAGATCGTCTCCCTCGTCACTCTCCACTATCCTGGAGAGGGGTATATCTTCACGACCGATAGTGCCCTCTCAACAGAAGCCCACTTCATACGGGAGAGGAGTGTGACAGACCTTGTGGAAGTTTTTGGTCAAGGTCCGGGGCTTCTCCCCTATTTTGCCAGTGATTATACCTACCACCCTCCCCCCTATCTCAACGCCCATAGCCGATTGGAGAGAGGATCGCCTGCTCTGCCCTAGAGCCAGGGTCTCTGAAGCTGATGGACAGCTGAACTCCTATCGGGTGACACAGGAGAGATTCTACATCCTAGGAAAGGAGGGAAGTAGGCGCTTCCTCCCGACTGCCAGAGAGAGAAAATAGAGTAGACTCGGTGGTCGGGATTCTGCGCTGAAAGTGTGATGAAACTTCTGGAATTTGCCCTTCTCCAGCTCTGGAGGCGGCGCTACAAGAATTTGGCAGTCTTTTTAGTTCTCATGTTCCTCGTTGCCGTTGTGGCCTCCCTCTTCCTCACAGCAGGTTCTATTAGGACCCTTCTCTACCGCACTCTGGACGATCTTCCCGACATCTACCTCCAGAGGGTCGTCGCCGGAAGGTTGACCCCCTTTGAAGAGGAGCGGATCGAGAAGATTATAGAGATTGCAGGAGTCGAAGAGGTCTATCCCAGAGTTTGGGGATACTACTACTTTCAGCCTGCGGGTCTCAATTTCACCGTTGTAGGAGTCGATCCGGACTATCCACCCTTCTCCAAGGCCGTAACCCAGCTCCTCGCCTCCCGCAATTTGCCCCGTGATGGAATGGTTGTAGGCGAGGGGGTGGCAAAGATCCTAGAGAGCCACTGGTATAGAGAGAGTTTCAATTTCATCCGTCCAGATGGGTCCAAGGTGAACATCAAACTCCTTGGGACATTTTCCTCCGATACCCTTCTCAACTACGATACAGTTCTCCTCCATCTCTCGACAGCTAGAAAAATTTTTGGGATGGAGGAGGGGGAGGTTACCGATGTGGCCATCAATATCTCCAATCCCGAGGAGCTCTCCACAATCTCCCAGAAGCTCCGCTATCTCTTTCCCGATTCCAGGGTAATTACACGGGAAGATCTGAAGGCCAGCTACCAAAATGTCTTTGACTACAAAAGCGGTGTCTTTTTAGGATTTATGATTGTGGCCTTCATAGCCTTTTTCATCCTCGTCTTCGAGAAGGCGACCAGCATCTCCCGAGAACAGACCCGAGAGATAGCTGTTCTCAAAGCTGTAGGGTGGAGGGTGAGCGATATTTTGAAGATGAAGTTTCTGGAGAGTCTGATAGTTGTCCTCCTAGCCTACTGGGTAGGGATTATGGTTGCCTACTGGTGGGTTTACATTCTCCAGGCTCCCCTTATCGGTAATCTCTTCAGCGGTTTTAGTATTCTGAAGCCTCCCTTTCTCCTTGAGCCCTTCTGGGATCTCTCCCTCTTTGTGACGATCTTCATGGTAACCGCTCCCCTCTATCTGGCGGCTACTATAATTCCCAACTGGCAGGCGGCTGTCAGTGATATTGAGGAGGCTTTGAGGTGATAGAGCTCGTCGGTGTAACCAAAATTTACAACTACGGCACAGTTCGGGAGGTCCACGCCCTCAAAGAGGTCAATCTCCGGATCGACCGTGGAGAGACCCTCCTCCTCATGGGGCCCAGCGGTAGTGGGAAGAGCACACTCCTCTCCCTGATAGGGGGACTGACCCGCCCCACATTTGGTCGGGTTGTGGTCGATGGGGAGGATATATCCAAGTTGAAGGAACATTTTCTCGCCGACTTCCGCCGCACCCATATCGGCTTCATCTTTCAGCGTTTCAATCTCCTTGAGGAGCTGAGTGTTCTGGATAATGTTATGCTTCCCCTCATCGTCGAGTCTGTGGAGTGGAGAGAGATGGAGGCGAGGGGGAGGGAGTTGCTGGAGAGCTTAGGTCTCGGGAGTAAGGTAGATCAGAGAGTCTCCCGTCTGAGCGGAGGGGAGCGTCAGAGGGTCGCCATAGCCCGGGCCCTCATCAATCGGCCTACTATTATTGTTGCCGATGAGCCTACAGCCAATCTTGACGCCGCTCTGAGCCGCCAATTCATGGAGTGGCTGAAGGGTATGAAAGGGGAGGGGAAGACCATCGTCATCGCCACCCATGATCCCCGATTTCTGGAGTTGGAGAGTGTAGATCGGATTGTGGAGGTGAGGGAGGGCCATGTTTACGACGCCTGAGATCGTTATCAACCTTCTAGTCGATTCCCTTGTTTACCTCTTTCTCCTTCTCGCAATTTCCATTGCTGTCCGAATAGTTCTCTTCTTCAATCCCCAGGAGGATACCCCCCTCCAATACCGACTCCAGAAGCAGAGTTATCTCCTGGCAACCATAGCTCTCTTCGCCCTCGCCTTGAAGATCCCCCTCTTTTTCTACTTTGTCTATGCCCTCGACAAACTCTCCAATATCATTCCCGGAGCGATGTGCGCCGCTGGAGTCGTCACAGCCAATCGGTACGGGGTCTGGCTCTTCCTGACCAAACTTTTGGGGATCTACCTCTTCTCTCTCTGGATCATCCTCCACCTTCGGGATATGGAACGGAGAGATTACCTCCTCACGAAGAGGAAGTTTCTCCTCTTCATTGTAATCTTCTTGGTGGCGACTGTGGAGTATCTCCTCCTCTGGCTCTACCTCCTCAATCTCGATCTCGGGAAGGTTGTGAGCTGTTGCGGTGTCCTCTTCAACCCTGTCAAATCGAGCTCCCTCTTCGGACCCCTCCTCTCCCTCCCTCCAAAGATAGTGGCCCTCTCTCCCTATCTCCTCCTCCTCATCGCCTTCGTAGGGCGGGGGTGGCTCTTCCGATTGGCCCACCTCCTCCTCATTCCAGCCTCCATCCTCGCCATCATCCTCTTCTTCTCCCCTTACATTTATGAACTTCCAACCCACCACTGCCCCTTCTGTCTCCTCCAGAAGGAGTATTCCTATGTTGGCTACCTCATCTATGTAACTCTCTTCCTCGGGACCACCTTTGGGCTAGTTGGAGATCGGAAGAGGGCCCTCTTCTTCGATACAATCGCTCTGGGGATATTGAGTGGATATGTTGTAGGATACTACTGGAAGAACGGGGTCTGGCTCTTCTGAGCCTCTCCGTCAGATGGAGTTAAGCGTAGGTCGAGATAGTACTCTCTCCGTCGTCGGTTGAGGATGTCGTCGGCTCTTCTCTGTACTGATCGAGTACGGAGTTAATAGTTTTGAGGAGCTCCTCCTGATCCATTGTCGTCGGATCGAGCTCTCTCAGCTGGGATACGACCTCTTTTCTCTGATCGTCAGAGAGTGACTGGAGCTCTTCCTGGAGGGCTTGTCGCTCTTCGAGGGGGAGGGACTGCATAATCTTACCCATTCCCATACCTCCACCTTGTCCCCTCTGATGCTGATACTGGTGGAGCTGTTGTGTCGCATCGATCCCACTGATATTCATGAATACCTCCCTAAATGATTTTGTGCTATTATCCTACAACTTCAGTATGAGGAAAAAGTTAGTGGAGGGAGTGATGGTCCGTCTTCTCTTTTTCGCCCTTCTCCTCCTCTCTCTGGTGGGGTGCGAGAAGATCGAGGTCTATAAGAGCGGGAACAAGAGCGGAGAACCCTTGGATTTCAAACCTAGAGAGGTTCAGTGTGTCAAATGTACAATGGAGTTGGAGGGGAAGGTCCACTCTGCCCAAGCCGTCCTTCCCGATGGGAAGACCTTCTTCTTCGACGATCCTGGATGTCTCGCCCTCTGGCTCAAGGGAAAGGAGAGGGAGAAGATAAGACTCTGGGTCTATACCAATGATACAAAACATTACATAGATGCTGAGAAGGCATGGTACAGATTGGGGGAGAAGACACCCATGAACTATGGATTTGGGGCCTATGAGAAGAGGGTGAGGGGAAGTGTAAATTTCGATACCTTCCTCACAATGATGTACAGGGGGGAGAATATGACAAATCCCGCCATTCGCAGGAGGATTTTAGAGGAGCGGGGGAGTGGAGGGAGGGATTAGAATCCCATACCTCCCATTCCTCCCATTCCGCCCATATCTGGAGCCGCTGGAGCAGGTTTCTCCTCTTTGACTTCGCTGACAGTAGCCTCAGTTGTGAGGAGGAGGCTGGCGACAGAGACCGCATTCTGGAGAGCGACACGCTCAACTTTGGCAGGGTCCACAATTCCAGCCTCGAACATATCGACATACTCTCCGGTAGCCGCATTGAAGCCGATATTCTCATTGTCGGCATTCTCTACATTGTTGGCAACAACTCCGGGATCGAAACCGGCGTTTTCAGCAATCTGCTTGAGAGGAGCTTTGATAGCCCTCAAAATGATCTCTGCTCCGATCTTCTCATCACCTTCAAGCTCAAGGTTGACCTTATTGGCCGCTCTGATGAGGGCAGTACCTCCACCGATGACGATACCCTCTTCGACAGCCGCTTTTGTAGCGCTGAGGGCGTCATCGACTCGGTCTTTCTTCTCCTTCATTTCGGTCTCTGTGGCGGCACCCACTTTGATAACGGCAACTCCACCAGCCAATTTGGCCAGTCGCTCTTGGAGTTTCTCTTTGTCATATTCGCTTGTACTCTTCTCGATCTGGGCTCTGATCTCTTTGATGCGGGCTTCGACAGCCGCTTTATCGCCCTTTCCTCCAACAATTGTGGTGTTGTCTTTATCGACAACGACCCTGTCAGCCTGTCCTAGATCGCTGAGTGTCGCTCCTTCCAGAGTGCGGCCCACCTCTTCGCTGATGACCTGACCCCCTGTGAGGATAGCAATATCTTGGAGCATCGCCTTTCTTCTATCTCCAAACCCTGGAGCCTTGACGGCACAGACATTGAGGGTTCCTCTCAATTTGTTGACGACAAGTGTTGCAAGGGCCTCTCCCTCCACATCTTCAGCAATGATGAGGAGCGGTCTGTTTCCTGTCTGGACAATCTTCTCCAAGAGTGGGAGAAGATCTTTCATATTACTGATCTTTTTGTCGTAGAGGAGGATATAGGGGTTCTCAAGGACACACTCCATCTTTTCAGCATCTGTGACAAAGTAGGGGCTGAGGTATCCTCTATCAAACTGCATACCCTCTACGACTTCCAACTCATCTTGGAGACTCTTACCCTCTTCGACTGTGATGACTCCATCTTTACCCACCTTTTCCATCGCTTCGGCAATGAGCTCACCGATTTTGGGGTCGTTATTGGCGGAGATGGTAGCAACTTGGGCGATCTCCCTCTTATCCTTCACCTCTTTACTGATCTTCTTGAGCTCCTCTACAATGGCTTCAGCCGCTTTGTCCATACCCCGCTTCACTTCGATAGGATTGGCTCCAGCTGTGATGTTGCGGAGTCCCTCTTTGAAGATGTTGTAGGCGAGGATTGTCGCTGTTGTTGTCCCATCACCCGCCTCATCTGCTGTTTTGCTGGCGACCTCTTTGACCAGCTGGGCTCCCATATTTTCAACGGCGTTGGGAAGCTCGATCTCCTTGGCGACGCTGACTCCGTCCTTTGTGATGGTCGGGCTTCCAAAGGATTTTTGAATGAGGACATTGCGACCTCTCGGTCCCATTGTGACTTTTACCGCATCGGAGAGTTTCTTGACCCCTTCAAAAAGTTCTCCTCGTGCTATATCGCTAAAGTGAATCTCTTTCGCTGCCATCTATCACCTCCTTTTACTCAAGAATTCCGAGAATGTCATCTGTCTGAAGAATGAGATACTCTTTCCCTTCAAGGGTTATATCTGTACCGCTATATTTGGCGAAGACAACCCTGTCTCCCACTTTGATATGGCCCTCCTCTTCAACCTCTGGGCCGATGGCGAGAACATTTCCTTCGAGAGGTTTCTCTTTGGCATTGTCTGGGATGATGATCCCTGATGGGGTCTTTTCAGGCTCATCAACTCGCTCTACCAGTACTCTGTTACCGAGGGGCTTAAAATTCATTGCGTCCTCCTTCTGAATGTTTTTATCACTCGAACTTTTTTAGTGCCAAAATTTTATACTATGAAAGCTTAAATTAAACTTAAAATAGCTGGATTTTATCACCATTTTTTAGCCCAATAAACTTAAATTATATTAGTTTTTTAAGAATATGCTTTGTCTTCCCCGGAGTGTAAAGTTTAACAGGGTATAATTAATGAAAAAATCGGAGTGCTACCATGAAGAAGTTCCTCCTCTTTCTCCTGGGATTACTGGTTCTCCTTGTAGGTGGGGTGGCCGGTCTCCTCTTCACTCGAAGCGGTAATGAGTTGGCACGCCCCTATATCGAAAAGGCCCTCAAAGAGCGGCTCCCTGTCGATCTTCAGCTGGAGAGGTTCTCCCTCTTCCCCGTCGATATTCGGCTCTCCCTAGCCGACGGGTCCACCATTGAGGTCGATGGGAAGATAGATCCCCTGAAGCAGGCCTTCGATCTCAACTATAGCGTCAGGGTCAAGGAGTTGGCCAATCTCAAACCCCTCACCAATGCCGATCTCCAGGGACCCCTCAATACCGACGGGAGGGCCTACGGAGTGGTCCAGAAGTTTGCAGTCGAGGGAGAGAGCGATGTGGCCCAGAGTGATACCTCCTACCGTGTCCAGATAGTGGATCTGGATCCGAAATTTGTTGTGGCGCAGGTGAAACAGGCAAGAATAGAGAAACTGCTCCATATGGTGAAACAGCCCCAGTTCATCTATGGAAGGGCCGATCTCGACGCCAATTTGACAGACCTCAATCCGGACCATCTCAAGGGAAATTTCGATCTTCTCGTCAAGAGGGCTGTCGTCAACCGCCGCCTCATGAAGAAGAATTTCAAGGTCAATCTTCCCAAGACAGTGATCCGGAGCGCTACCAAGGCGAAACTTGTCGGTCAGAAGATCACCTTCGCCTCCAAGACTAACTCCAACCTCCTCAAGCTGGACCTTAAAGGGGTCTTCAATGTCAAAGGGAAAGCGATCAATATGAAATACAATATGAAGGTTGGCAGATTGGAGCTCCTGAAACCCATTACCCAGGCCCCCCTTCGGGGTCCCTTGAATACTAGTGGTAGTGTGCGGGGAAGGTTGGAGGGCGATCTGAAGATTGTCGGGGTCAGCGATATAGCCAAGAGCCGTACAGATTACAATGTGGAGATCGTGAAGGGGAAACCTCGAAAGGTTATCGCCAACATGCAGAAGGCCCGGATAGAGAAACTCCTCTATATGGTTGAACAGCCCCAGTTCCTCTCCGGGATCCTCAATCTGAAGGCCAATTTGACCAGCCTCGATCCCAAGAGACTCAAGGGTGATTTTACCGTGAAGATAGATAGGGGAGTTGTCAATCGGACCGTTATGAAGAGATCCTTCGGAGTCGATCTCCCCAAAACTGTCATCAGGAGTCTCACAAAGGCAAAATTGGCGGGCGAGAAGGTAACCTTTGCCTCTAAGACCAACTCCAACCTCTTGAAACTGGATCTCAAGGGGCTCTTCAATGCCCGTAAAGAGTCTACCGCCATGGAATATGATCTGAAAATAGGGAAGCTGGAGCTCTTGAAACCCATAACCAAAGCCGATCTGAGGGGTCCCCTCAACACCAAGGGAAAGGTCCATGGGGATAAGAGAAAGATGAAGGTCAGCGGTTCCAGCGATTTAGCAGGTTCCCAGACCACCTATACCCTTCTTTTGAAGGAGTACAAGCCTACTTCCGTTCAGGCTACCATCAACGGAGCTCGACTCTCCAAACTCCTCTACATGGTTTATGAGCCCATCTATGCCGAGGGAAAAATCGATGGAACTCTCCACCTGACCAATTTGGATCCTGCCCATCTGACAGGAAAGATCGACCTCAATGTTCGGGACGGGGTGACAAAGCCTACCGTTCTGAAAAAGGAGTTTGATTTTGAACAGGCGAGAATTACATTTCATGCCACCAATAAACTCCACTTTCAAGATGGAAAGGGCCAGAGTGATCTCCATCTCGTCTCCAGCGTGGCCGATCTTGTTGCAAAGGATTCTCTCATCGATCTCGGAAAGGGATCTCTCAAAGCTCCCTATACTTTGACCGTTCCCGATCTGAATAAGCTCTACTTCGTGACGAAACGGCACCTCAAGGGAAAAATTCGGGTCAACGGAGAGATCGACAAGGAGAAGGATCGCCTCCTCGTGACTGCCCACAGTAATACTCTTGGAGGAAAGGTTGATCTGCGGCTCCTCAACGACGATCTCACAGCCCACCTCAAGGGAATTCAGTTTACGGCCTTGACCGATATGCTCCTCTATCCGAGGGTCTTCACCTCCTCACTCGATGCCGATTTACGCTATAATCTCGCCTCCAAAAAGGGAAATCTGTTGGCTCAAGCCTTCGACGGTCGGATCCTGCCCAACCAGTTGAGCTTCCTGCTCGCCCAGATGGCCAAGTTCGACATTACGAAGGAGATATACAAGAAGACAACGCTGACCAGCAGGATTGAGGATCAGAAGATCATTTCCGACCTCGATATGAAGAGCCGACTGACCCATATTGTCTCCCAGGATGCCCTCTTGGATCTCAAGAGGAACCAGGTTTACGCCAAGTTGCAGATCGACATCCAAGGGCGTCCCGTCTATGTGAAGATCAAGGGAGATGTCCAGCAACCCAAAATTACCCTTGATGTGAAATCCCTCTTCAAGTCCCGTGTTAAGAAGGAGCTAAACAAACGGCTGGAGAAGGAGTTTGGGGATAAAATTCCAGATGTAGCCAAAGAGATTATGAATCTCTTTTAAGGAGAGGAATGGAGAAAATCTTGATTGTAGAAGATGAGAGCCTTGTGGCCATGGAGATAGAAAGTGCTCTCACACAGCAAGGATACCAGGTGTGTGGCATTGTCGATAACGCTCGGGAGGCTATCGAGCTGACCCACAGCCATTCTCCCGATGCCGTTCTCATGGATATTTACCTCAACGGGAGTGTCGATGGTATCAGGGCTTGTCGAAAGATAAAGGAGCTCGGCGATATTCCCGTCATCTTTTTGACCGCTTACTCCGATAACCACACTGTCGATGAAGCGGTGGAGTGCCAGCCAGACGGCTATCTGGTCAAACCTTTCCGCCGTTCCGAGTTGATAGCCACACTCAAATTGGTATTGAAGCGGTACCAGAACGACCTCGTCCCGATATGTAACGACCTCTACTACGATAGGAACAATTTTCAGATCGTCAGGGGAGGGGAACGGATAGACCTGACAAAGAAAGAGGTGGAGCTCTTGGAGTTCTGTCTGGCCCGAAAGGGGAGGGTCGTCCCCTTCGACGATCTGGAGTATGCCCTCTGGCCCGATGGGGCTATTGCAGATGCTACCAGGAGAGCCTTGATCCATAGATTGAGGAGCAAATTGGGAGGGGAGTGTCTCAAAAGCCTTCCAGGGATAGGGTGCAAGCTCTCCTAGTCTATGGGAAAGTAGATGGTGTAGTGTAAACCTCCGTGACTTCTTATCTCGATTTTTCCCTTCAGCTGGTGGGTTGCTAGGGTCTTCACAATCTTCAATCCCAATCCTTCATGGGACCTGCCCTTGGGATCGATCCCCCTTCCGTTGTCTGAGATGGTCAGCTTATAGTTTCCATCTTGGCGGGTGAAGATGATGGTAATTTTCCCTTTATCCCCCTCCCGAAATGCATATTTGAGGGCGTTGGTCACGAGCTCATTGACAATGAGACCGCAATAGATGGCCCTGTCCATGTCGAGGGTAGCGTTGGAGTGGATCGAAATATCTATGGACTGCTCTGCAGAGTAGGTTGTCCGGAGACCGTCTATGAGTGTTTCCAGATAGCGCTGAAGATCGACTTTGGAGAGAGAGTTCTCCTTGTAGAGCATCTCATGAATGTTGCTGATGGCCCGTATCCTATTTTCTGCCTCTATTAGAATTTTCCCCAACTCCCTATTTCTGTGTTTGTCGGCTTGGAGGCGGAGGAGGGAGGTGATGATTTGGAGATTGTTCTTGACCCTGTGGTGGAGCTCTTTGAGGAGCATAGCCCTCTCCTGAAGGGTCTTTTGGAGCTCCTGGGTCTTGCCGTTGGCATAGGCCTCCAACCTTCTCTTTTCCAGTGTTCTCCTCCTCAAGAGCTCCTGAGTTATTCTGTTCTTCTCCAGTCTCATTGTGTTGATCCTGGCAGAGAGAGCCATGGAGAAGAGCATCGCTTCGCCGATAACTCCTATATAGACCAGATAGGGAAAGCGATCATAGAGATCGCTAACCCCAATTTGGCGGAGGACGAGGAGGGTGGTACTTGTGAAGAGGAGGGTCCAGCCGAGAAGGTAGTAGAGGGCCTCCCTCTTACCATGGAGATAGGCGAAGAGACCGATATAGAGGAGATAGGCGAATGTTGCTGAATAGTAGATCCTCTCTAGAGAGGTAGGGATGATCTCCCAAGTTATCTCTACAAGATAGAGGAGGGAGAGGGTGAAGAGTATGAGATTGAGACTCTGGTCAATCCTTGGAAATGCGGAGGAGAGGTTGAGAAATGTCTTTGTAAAGAGGATCATAGAGATGGCAAGGATGAGGAGGAGCGTCGAAATGAGCCTCTTGCTCATGACAAACCCTGTGAAAAATGTGGTGAGGACACCGTCGATATGGAGTATGAGGAGTGTGAAGATGGAGACCATGAGAATATAGAAAAAGTAGCTCATATCTTTGGTCAGGAAGAGGAGGAAGAGATTGTAGATCAGTATGGCGCCGATGGCACCGATAAAGAGCATGGCCAGAAGGAGTTGTTCCATGTTGATAGAGAAAAAGGTGGAGGGGTTGTAGAGTTTCAGCTTGACGATGGTTGCCGCATCCCGATTTGAGGCTTCAAGAAGGAGATTTTTGGTCTCATGGGGCTTGAAGTGGAGACGGTAGTAGTAGATGAGGGAGTTCTCGTGGCGGTTGAGGTAGAGAGAGTTTGTATTGCGCTCATAGAGGGAGAGCTCCTTCTGAATGGGATAATCGAATGCCAAAATCTTCTCCACACTCTCATTGGACTCATTGGTTATATCGAATTTGATCCATACCCTCTTGTCGTAGAGATAGCCGAGGAGGAGGTTGTCTTTGAAAGAGCGGATGAAAATCCCCTCATCACTAGGGGGTTCTGTAAGTTCTTGAGGGGCTATGAAATAGTGAACATAGGGTGTGATATTGAGGGAGTCACTCTTTTGGTTGATTTTAATCTCTCCTCCGCAGAGGAGAGAGAAGAGGAGAAGGGGTAGGAGCACCAATTTACCCATAGAGATCTGCTTCCCCCTTCCATTGACATCTATACTGTTTTGGAGTATAATTTCAACTCCATAAGGCTGGGTAGCTCAGCTGGTGAGAGCGCTGGTCTCATAAGCCGGAGGTCGACGGTTCGAGTCCGTCCCCAGCTACCAGATACTCTTCTTCAATACTCCCCACGAGAATATCCGAAAACTGAAGTTTTTAAATACCGATACACTTAAATTATATCAAGTTAATGAATATTGGTTACTGAAATCTCCCGAAAGTACAGTCTGGCAGATCCATCCAACTTAAAGGCTATCATGACTCCTCTCTTCTGTTTATCCATCTGCTACAGTTTCATCAAAATTTTTCCAGCGTACAGATACCCCTCACTTCAGGCAAGAAGTTGTTGACGATATTCTCTAGTGATTTCTTATATTTCCGTTGGCTCTTACTCCTCTTCTTTTAACTCTCCATCTGCCGTATGTCCGGGGAAAAGGGTCCTATTCCACCCCTCGGGATAGCACTGGGCAAAGCTCAGAAGGGCTGTGCTACCAATGAGGATACAGGCTTTGCCAAGGTGTTTGACGAACCTTCTCATCTGCTCCTCCTTTCTCCCAGAAAATACTCCGCAGGTATTCTGATTAATTATAATTAACCGAATAAGAGAGAGTCAACTCCAGCCCGAGTTATGGAAAACAGACTGAGAATATGGAATAATGGCGAAACAGAAAGAGATACAACCGAAAGGAGCAGAGGAGAGATGGATAGAGAAGAGGCGATGGCAGAGTTCAAAAAGTATGAGGAGATGCGCCAGGAGATGTACAGTTTCCTAGAAGAGTTCATTCCGAGAAGAGAGGATGGGACCCTCGATTTCGAAAGGGCTCGGGAGATCAACGCCAAGGAGGTCTTCGACCGCTGGTTCAAATTGGACTACCAGGCCCGCCGCATCAGGGGAATTGCCATTAACTGCTTGGGCCTCAAGGGTGAGTAGTTTCGATGAGAGGGCCGCCCAGTGGGACAAGAACAGGCGGCGTCAAGAGGTAGCCCGAGCTGTAGCGGAATTTATTAAACCCTATCTGAGGGGAGGGGAGGGAGTCCTCGATTTCGGCTGTGGGACGGGATTGGTCAGCTACAACCTCCTCCCCCTCCCCAAGAAGATAGTCGGCGTGGACAGTTCCGCCAAGATGCGGGAGGTTTTCAACAATAAATCTCCAGACCCGACTACGATCTATGCCCTTCCAGAGATCCCCGATGAGGAGTTCGACCTCATCGTCACTTCCATGACACTCCATCACATTGAAGATATTGAAACTCTAGCCGGACTCTTCCGGAGCCATCTCACGCCCGGAGGACTCCTGGCTATAGCCGACCTTCTCCCAGAAGATGGGACATTTCACGACCACGGGAATGAGGGGGTCTTCCACTTTGGATTCAATCCCTCCGAGCTCACTCGAACATTTGGAAAGGAGGGCTTCCGACAAATAGCCCTCTCTTCCCCCTACACCATCAGAAAGGAGAGGGGGAACTATCCCCTCTTCACCCTAATTCTCCAGAGAGAGAGGAACCCTCACTCCAAATAGTTGAGGAGCTCTCTCAAATCTTTACGATCTATGATGATGTTGGCCTCTTTCTTCAGAACCTCCTTGGCACAGAAGGCCACCCTTTTGGAAGCGTAGGCGAACATACTCCTATCGTTGGCTCCATCACCTACAGCTACAGTCCTCTCGGGAGGAATACCGAGGAGTCTCTGGAGCCTCTCCAACATATCTCCCTTGCTCCAGTTGAACATCATCTCCCCTCCCACCAGACCTGTCAATCTCCCATCCTTGGCGTGGAGGATATTGCTGAAATCGCTGTCAAATCCCAACACCTTCCGGGCGTAGCCAGTTGCATTACGGAACCCTCCGCTGAAGACAACAACCCTATATCCCCTTTCCTGAAGCTCTCCAATGGTCTCCTTGGCCCCGGGCATGTAGGGGAGATTGTGGCAGATCTCATCTACTTGGGAGACCTCCAACCCTTCCAACAATTTGACACGCATAATGAGACTCTCGAAGAAATCGAGCTCCCCCCGCATGGCCATCTCCGTAATCTCTCCCACCTTCTCCTTCAATCCGAGGGGGGCGGCGAGGAAGTCTATGGTCTCTCCATCCATAAGAGTCGAATCGAAATCGAAGACGCAGAGTTTCATTGGGATTAGATCCTTGATAACTGGTGGTTTTCATTAAATTTTAACGAATAGTATACTAAAATACTTAAAAAAAGGTGGCTGATGTTCGATGCGCTGATCGAGAAACTTCAGACCGGTCGCTATATCACGCTCGAAACGACACCAGGACATATTCCCACCATAGACAACATCATCGAAAAAATTGAGAAATTGAAACTCCATGAGAGGGTCGATGGCTTCTCCACCACCGACAACCCTCTAGCCAAACTGAAATACAACTCCCTCTTTGCGGCCTGCAAACTCCAGAAGCGATTTAAGAAGCCTGTCATAGCCACCATGACTATGCGGGACCGGAACAAGATCGCTCTCCAATCGGATCTCCTGGCGGCCAATGACTTCGATGTAAGGGCGATCCTCGCCCTCACGGGAGATCCAGCCAAAATCAGCGACCAACCCAATACCAAGGGGTGTTTCGAGGGAGATAGTACCCTCCTCCTCGACATAATCAAATGTTTCAACGCCGGTATCGACTATGCGGGAAAAGAGTTTGCCATAAAGCCCAAGAGAATCTATCCCTTTGCCGTCTCCAACGCCTACGCCAAAAATCCCAAAACTATCCAGAAGAGGTTCAAGAAGAAGCTGGACCATAGGGCGATGGCCATCATCACCCAGCCTGTCTTCGATATAAAAAATGCTAAAAAATTGTTGGAAATGTTCGATGAAATAAGGAACCAGTACGAGGGAGAAAGGAGGAAGGCCCAGCTCATTTTTGGATTCTTCCCTGTAACCCGACTGAAGACAGCCCAATTTCTGGCTTCCCATGTTCCGGGCATCAATGTACCGAGCTACTGGATCGACGAGCTCTACAAGGCCCACAGAGATGGGGAGAGAAAGGAGTACGAGGTGGGATTTCAACTCTCGAAGGAGCTCTTTGAGGCTTTGGTGGGGTTGCACCCCAAGATCCATATTATGACAGCAAATAGATTCGAGTTGGCAGATGAGATACTTCATTAGTTTAGCGGTAGCCCTCCCCCTCATGGCGGGAACAATCGATTACTACTACCATAAGCTCTTCTCATTCGTCAGTGATACTCTCCGGAGTATCGATATGATGTTGAGCGATAGTAATGAGAGTCTGAAGCAGAAATTCTCTATCCGCTCCTCTGTCGATACGATCATGGAGAGTAGAGAGGCCGTCCGGTTTAAATTTAACATCAGAGCCCATATCTCTCTTCCGAGGACCCAGAAAAGGCTAAACCTCTTCTTCCAAGAATATCGGAGGAGTGAAAATATAGATGACGAGACCCAACGGGATCTAGACAAATCTGTTAAAGACCGCTCCTTCCTGGTCGGTATCCAATATCTGACATTCAAACACCTCTCCTATCGGGCGGGGGTCCGCTTCCACGGCATCTCTCCAGACCCCTTTGTCTCCGCCGCATGGGAGAATACATTCTACCTTACCGATAATTCATGGATCTACTACGGAGATAAGATTTTCTACTATCTCGACCGCCATCTGGACAACAAGCTCTTCGCCTCCTATCAGCAACGGGTAGATGAGCAGACCGTCTTCTCCTTCGACAATGTCTATCGATACCAGGAGTATCTGAAAGAGCACCAATACACCCACCGCCTCACCTGGTACCGATCTATGGGGCGGTATGAGTTTATCTCCCCCAAGGCGATGATCTACTCCACCCAGAACGAGGACCACGGCTATCGGCTCAACTACTACTATGTTGGAATTGCCTACCACGACCGGATCTTCAGGGATTGGCTCTTCTATGAGATAGAGCCGGGGCTCATCTGGCGTGATGAATACGATTTTAAACCGGGCTTCCGCTGGCTCTTCCGCTTCGGAATTTCTCTGGAGCGCAACTGATCCTTCCCAGCTCACCACCCCTCCATTCGGTTGGGAGATGGGAGCCGATGACCGCCACGGGGGGGCTATTTGAGAGGGGAGTGAACCTGACTGGTCCAGCTCTCCGCCCCTCCTCCCCACCTCTCTAGAGAAGAGGGCACTCTCCCAGGGGGAGATCTCTCCAATACGAAGGTTGAAACGGTCTGTCTGATAATTTGATGAGTGGAGAGAGTAGTTTCGAGGTAGTTGGTTGTCTGAACCGCCCCTCCCTCCACTTCAGCGGAGGAGGGGGAGCCACCGGCAAGGAAAGGAGCTCCTCTTTCTATTCGAGAGGCATCTGGTGAGCTGTCCGGTCCTCAATGGTAGCTTTCTGCTCTATCGGCAGACTGGTCAACTGAGGAGGTTAACCTGCCAGAGCCACCTCCACAGCCCCTAATCTGGTTGGATTAATTCCACCTCCCATCGCCGCCTTGAAAGGTGGAGCTTCGGCAGATGGTGATAAGATTTGAGATCAGATGGCCCACTGCCTCATTCTGCTCCTCGCCTGATCCCGATGCTCCCGCTTGATAGCATCGACCAGCATGGCCATTGTGATAGCCAATACCCCGAGGTCGTCGCTGTAACCACCCATAACCATATCGGGCACCGCATCAAGGGGGAGAATAAAATATCCAAGGGCCGCAAAGATTGTTGCCTTCACTTTCATAGGAGTATCTCTATCTTTAGCGACATAGTAGAGGGTGAGGGCTTTCTCCACAACCTCCCGTCCTGCAACTCTGGCAAATCTCTTGATCTTCTCCCAGAAGCTTGCGTCCGAGTACTCCCGCTCAAATCGTTTAATATCATACTGGAGCGCCATACTCTCCCTTTCTTTAACGAATTTGAAGCTTGCCCATTCATTATCGGAACAAGCTTTTCTAATTTTAAAGAAAATTTACGATTTTTTCAAAAAAATAAAATCAAGCTGGGAGAGAATGGGAGATAGAGGGGTAGAAAGTGACTCCTCACACCGGCTCAAAGTTGAGGGAGAGACCGTTAATACAGTACCTGAGACCTGTAGGGGGAGGACCATCCTCAAAGAGATGTCCCAAGTGGGCTCCACACCTTTTACAGTGGACCTCCCTCCGCACCATTCCGTAGCTCCTATCGACCTCCTCCTCCACAACCTCGGAAGAGATGGGCTCGAAGAAGCTGGGCCACCCCGTCCCCGAATCGAACTTGGCACTCCAACTGAAAAGGGGTGTGCCGCAACATTTACAGGAGAATATCCCCTTTCTCTTCTCCCCATTGAGGGGGCTGGAAAAGGGCGGCTCTGTCCCCCTTTCAAACATAACATGGTATTCAAGGGGAGTCAGCTTATCTCTGCACTTCATAGGTTATTCCCATCTCTTCGGCATTCTCGATATAGACCTGGAGATCTCCCTCGGTGTGGAGGACGATGATAGGCTCCATCTCATAGTAGGAACACTCTCTGAGGAAACGGTCTATTGTCCCGAGGGCCACTCTGCTCGCCTCCTCAATGGGGTACCTGTAGGCTCCGGTGCTGATGGAGGGAAAGGCCACCGTCCTCAGCCCATAACTTCGGGCGATACAGAGGCTGTTTTCATAACATCGGCTGAGGGTCTCTGCCTCTCCACTCTCCCCACCCCGATAGATCGGCCCCACAGTGTGGATCACCCAGCGGGCTGGGAGGTTGTAACCGTGGGTAATTTTGGCCTCTCCAGGGCGGGCCCCTCCAAGGGTTTGGCACTCCTGAAGGAGTTGGGGACCTGCCGCCCGATGGATCGCCCCATCAACTCCTCCCCCTCCCAAAAGGGTCGGGTTGGCCGCATTGACAATAGCATCGACAGAGAGACGGGTAATATCTCCCCGCATCAATTTAATCACTGACACCCTTCACACTCCATACTTCTATCTGCCACATCCTGAATAATCTCGGGAGACTGGCTCCGAAGATAGTAGGTTGACTTGAGGCCGAGTCGCCACGCCAATGTATAGATCTCATGGAGATAGCGACCGCTGGCCTTATCCAACCTGATGAAGATATTGACACTCTGCCCCTGGTCAATCCATTTCTGCCTCACGGCGGCCGCCTGAATGAGGAGCCGCTGATCCAGATCGTAGGCCGGAGTATAGTACTCCCAGGTTTCAGGGTTGAGGTTGGGGACAACAACGGGAATAAGCCCGGAGAGGTTCTCCTCAAACCATTTTCGCTTATAGACAGGTTCGATTGTCTGGGTGGTCCCCGTCAATATGGAGATGGAGCTGGTGGGAGCTATCGCCATGAGGTAGCCATTCCGCATTCCGTCTCGCTTCACCTTCTCCCGGAGCTCATTCCAGTCGTAGATATACCCGAAGAGCCCTCCCCGCTCCGGTGTGAGCATTTTAGCCTCTTCATTGGCACTATCTATCGGCATGATCCCCCGACTCCAACGGGAGCCCTCAAACTCTGGGTATCTCCCCTTCTCTACCGCCAAATTGGAGCTGGCTCTGATGGCGTTGTAGCTGATCATCTCCATAATCTCATCTATCTTGTGGAAGTGATCGTCGCTCCCCCACCGTATCTTCTGTTCAGCCAACATCTGGGCCTCTCCCATCACTCCAAGACCGATGGAACGGGAGCGCTGGTTTGTCACTTTTACCTTTTTGAGGGGATAGAAGTTGAGGTCGATCACATTGTCCAGCATACGGACAGCTATGGGAACGACCCGCTCAATATCCTCCTTGGTGTGGACTTTGGAGAGGTTGATACTGGCTAGGTTGCAGACAGCCGTAGAGCCGTCCAGGGGCACCTTCTCGACAATGAAGACCTGTTTTCCTCCAATGGTGTCGAGGCTTGTGATCTTCTTCGCCTTTTTCACAATTCCCTGATCTGTGGTGACATCTTCCTCCTCGTCAAAGAGGGTATAACTCCCATCCTCATACTCCACCCGCACCCTGTACCGATTGGGTTCGGTATTTTGGAAAATTTCGGTGCAGTTTCCGGTAACAATTCCATTGAAGATGAGGCTATGGTTATAAAGCTGGGTAGTATCGTAAACATCTTCGTAACCCAGGAACTCTATCTTCTCAATCTCCGTCTCGAAATACCCCTTCCTGCCATACCCATCGATGGCAAACTCTCCGCTCTCCTCCACAACTCTCCAGGCCTTCCCCTGCTTGGAACCCATAAAGCCGATCTCCTGAAGGAAGAGGAGGGCACTCTCCCCTTCCACTCTCAGTGGAGAGAGCTGGGGAAGTTCTTCCCGACCAACTCCACCTCCCCTCCCCTCTTCCACAGAGAGAGTACTCTTAATTCCGAAGTTGGAGAGGAGGAGCTGGACCTCCTCCAGAAATTTTCGGGAGGGTGAGGGGAGCTCCAATAGGAGCCCCTCTCCTCCTTGCACACTCCCTCGGGATGTGAAGAGCCCCTGGAGATAGCCTCGGACACACTCCTCCCTCCCTCGGAAGACAAACTCCGGAACCTGGAGCTCCATCTCGCCACGGAGGCCAAACTCTTCCAAAACCTCCCCCATCTCTCCAATCTGGAGCTGTACCGCTTCGGAGATCTCACCGGACCGAGAGGTAGGAACCACCCCACATTCCCTACCTCCTGTCACTTTTCCGAAAGCCCTCCAGACTGCCTCTTCCAACACCTCATCACTCTCCGGCCCGGCAACGGTTCCATCGGAATACCCTCTACTCCCCGCAACAACTCCCGCTATAAAACCGAGCTCATAGGAGCCTTCACTACCGAACTGCCCCCTCGCCGACTGAATGAGAAGGAGATCTCCCTCCTTGAGCTCCCTCAAGGGGAGTTTCACAACTTCTCCCTCTCTCACCGTATAGAACTCGTGCCAGGGCGTCGCCTTTATTCCATACCCATCCCTGGTGGTTACCCTATAGACCTCGGCATTCTCCTTTGTCTTGTACATTTTCAAGCAGGGGGCGACGCCAACTCCCCTCTCTTCCCTCTCCCCATCTGTCCTCAAATCGTAGGTGGCCAGAAGCTCCTCTCCCATCTTCTCCAACTCGTCAGCCCTGACTAGACCAAATTGGGTGGCCAGCCTCGTATCTCCTGTCACACAGAGATTGGAGCTCCGAATAATACCGTAGTGTTCATTGGGGTTACACCGGTTGGCATTGTCCTTGAAGCAGAGAAAGGGGTTCCCTGTCTCAAAATAGCTCCGTAAAATCAGTTTCCAGAGCTCTTTGGCCTTGACCTGCTCTTTAATAATATCGTCTCGCCTCTCATACTCCTCATAGCGCCGCTCAAACTCCTCTCCCCAGACCTCCGTCAGATCGCTAACCTCGTAGGGATCAAAGAGGGTCCAGATCCCATCTTCGGCGACCCGCTTCATAAAGAGATCGTTGATCCAGAGGGCGGGAAAGAGGTCGTGGGCCCTCCGCCGCTCCTCCCCGCTGTTCTTCTTCAGATCTATAAAATCCCGAATATCCATGTGCCACGGTTCAATATAGACCGCAATCGCCCCCTTTCGGGTCCCCAGTTGGTCAACAGCGATGGCTATATCGTTGGTTATCTTGAGAAAGGGGATAATTCCCCCTGCCGCATTTTTATGGCTATCAATATAGCTCCCAAGGGCCCTCACCTGACTCCAATCCCAACCTATTCCGCCGCCAAACTTGGAGAGGAGGGCCATCTCCTTGTAGGCATCGAAAATTCCCTCTATGTTGTCCGGAGTCGAACCGATATAGCAAGAACTCAACTGATGGCGGGTCGTTCGGGCATTGGAGAGGGTAGGAGTTGCAACCATGACCTCAAACTTGCTGATAACATCATAGAACCGCTTCGCCCATCCCTGGCAGTCCAATTCGTTCTGGGCAAGGAACATAGCCACCGCCATAAAGAGCTGTTGGGGGAGCTCTATGGGGCGGTTCTCCTTGTCCTTGAGGAGATAGCGGTCGTAGAGGGTGCGTATTCCGAGGTAGGTAAATTGGAGGTCCCGTTCAGGTTTTATGTAGTCGTTGAGGTCATCGAGATCATATTTGTCCTTCAGTCCGGGGAGGATCCTTCCCTCCCTCTCTCCCCGCTCAAAGTAGTCTCGGAGGTGGAGATAGCCTGTAAAACCGCTCACCTTGTGGTAGAGATCGTAGAGGAAGAGCCGAGCCGCAACAAATGTCCAATTGGGTCTATCTACATCGATCTTATCAACAGCCGTTCTAATGAGGGTCTGCTGGATCTCTTCGGTCGTTATCCCATCTCTAAACTGGATACGGGCATCGACCTCCAGCTCACTCTGGCTCACCCCTTCCAATCCATCACATGCGGCCTTTGTATATTTCTGGATCTTTGAAATATCGAGGGGCTCCACACGCCCATTTCTCTTAATTACTCGTATCATCATTCCCATACACCCTTTTGTAGATCTTCTCCACATTCTTCGTGTAGTAGTCGTAATCGAAGAACTCCCTGATCCTCTGGGGAGCGATCTTCTCAGTTAGCTCTCCATCCTCAAGGAGATACTGGAGAAAGAGACTCTCCCCCTTCTCATTGAGGGGAGCCTTTCCCTCCTGGATACTCTCCCATACCTTCATAGCGTTTCTCTGGACGATCTTGTAGGCATCTTCTCGACTCACCCCCGCCTTGGTCAACTCCAAGAGAACCCTCTGGCTGAAGACCAACCCCCCTGTCAGGTTGAGGTTCTTCATCATATTTTCGGGATAGACAACGAGATTGGAGATAACATTGTTGAGTCTGTGAAGGGCGAAATCGAGGGTGATGAAACCGTCGGGAAGAATGAAACGCTCTACTGAAGAGTGGCTAATATCTCTCTCATGCCAGAGGGCCACATTTTCAAGGGCAGGGAGGACCATGGAACGGACGACCCGAGCCAAACCTGTCAAGTTCTCGCTGAGAACGGGGTTTCTCTTATGGGGCATAGCCGACGATCCCTTCTGCCCCTTGCTGAAATACTCTTCCGCCTCATAGACCTCGGTCCGTTGGAAGTGGCGGATATTGACGGCTATCTTTTCGATGGTAGAGGCTATGAGGGCAAGTGTTGTAAAGAGTCTCCCATACCTATCTCTCTGGACCACCTGATTGGAGATGGGAGCCGGTTTCAGTCCGAGCTCTTCACAGACCAACTCTTCCAACTCCATGGGAGCGTGGGCAAAATTCCCCATGGCTCCACTCACTTTCCCCACACTGACAACCTCCAGGGTCTCCTGGAGATTCTTCAGATGGCGGGCAAATTCATCATACCAGATGGAGAGAACCAATCCGAAGGTTATAGGCTCTCCATGGATCCCGTGGCTCCGTCCCACCATGAGGGTATATTTATGTTCGAAGGCCCTCCTTTTGATGCTCTCCATAACCATTTTGACATCTTCTATGATAAGTTTGAGACTCTCCCTCATCTGGAGGGCTACAGCGGTATCGATGGTGTCGGAACTTGTCATTCCATAATGGATCCATCGGGATTCCGGTCCTAGAGACTCCGCTACACTGGTGAGAAAAGCTATGACATCGTGCTTTGTCTCCTGCTCTATCTCGTTGATCCGATCTATATCGAAAGAGGCCTTTTCCAAAATCTTTTTCATATCCTCTTCTGGTATGAGCCCCAACTTGTTCCAGGCCTTGACAGCCGCAAGCTCGACATCGAGCCAAGCCCGATATTTCGCATGCAGTGTCCACTTATCGGCCATCTCTTTACGGGCATATCTCTCCACCATGGTGATCCTTTTACTTGAGGGTGATAAGGAGTATAATTGCCGAGTATATTATCACATAGAACCTTAGGGTACAATCAAAGGAGGCCACTTGCCATTCATTAGAAAAACTTATACTTTAAAGGAGCCTATCAAGCTCTTTCTCTTTCTCATGCGTCAATTTGGCTACTCCATCCATCAGGCCCAGAGGGTCATCGACAACTGCAGGGTGAGGCAGAATGGAAAGGTGATTAGAGAGAAGGGAGCCGTTGTAGAGGGAGAGATCGAGGTAATAATATTCCAACCGGAGACACGGGGGTTGAAGCCTATTTTTGAGACGGCCCATTTCGCCCTCTACGATAAACCCAGCGGTCTCATGGTCCACCCGAAGAACAGGAAGAGTGACTACACCCTCATCGACGAGATCCGCTACCGCTTCGGCCCGGAGGCAAATATAGCCCACAGACTCGACAAGGAGACAAGCGGACTCATTTTGGTTACTAAGAACAGAGAGAGCGAGCGTTCTATCAAGATACTCTTCCAGGAGAGAGAGATGAAGAAGGGATACCTGGCCCTGGTGAGAGGGAGTTTCAAGGGGAGGGAGCTCATCGACCTTCCAATCCACAAGAATAGAAATTTCTCAACTATCAAGCTGAAGGTCTCCATCGACCCTCGGGGAAAGCCTGCCCAAACTCTCGTGGAGGAGGTAGAGAATCTCGGGGAGATGACTCTGGTCCGGGCTCTCCCCCTCACAGGGAGACAACACCAGATCAGAGCCCATCTCAGCCACATAGGACACCCCATCGTTGGGGATCCCATCTACGGCTCCTCCAGTGAAATTGCCGCATCCTACCTCAACGGAGAACTCTCCCTCCAAGAGAGACTCCTCCTTACAGGGGCTCCTCGCCTCATGCTCCACGCCCAGGAACTCCAATTCACCTATCGGGAGACAGACTATATCCTCTCCTCTCCCGCCCCCTTTTCCCGTCTCTGTAGGGAGATTGCAGAGGGGTTTACTCTCCCTTCCTGAAGGTGACCAGAATGAATCCTACAATCCCGATAATCACTGTGACAGATATAATAGCGACCATTGCGCTATCCAATTTTGTCATCTTTTTCGTCCTCGTGTTCGACATTGATTTTGACAAAGGCGGTGATCATAAATATGACGGAGATGATGAGGACCAACACCATAATAAGTTCATAGTTCTTAAAGGGAACATTCACTGCTTCGCTCCTTCAGCTGTCCACAGGCGGCGCTAATGTCCAACCCTTTGGACTCTCGGATAGTGCAGAGGACCCCATGGTCCAAAAGGTAGCGCTGGAATGCCCGGACCCGCTCCTCGCTGGGACGCTGAAAGGGAGTGCCTGGGTAGGGATTGAAATAGATGAGGTTGACCTTCGCCTTGATGCCGTTGAGAAGCTTGACCAATCTCTTCGCCGATTTGAGATCATCGTTGAGGTCCTTGATGACAAGGTACTCGAACATCACCCTCTTCCGTTGGTCGATGGGAAACTCCTTGACGGCCTCGATGATGGACTCGATATTGTAGGCCTTGTTGATCGGCATGAGTCTCTCCCGAAGCTTATCATCGACTGCATGGAGACTGATGGCCAGGAGAACCCCTAGATCCATCTCTCCCAACTTCCTTATTTTGGGGGCCAATCCACTTGTGGAGATGGTCTGACGGCGTGGAGAGATGGAGAGGCCGTAGGGATCGGAAAAGATTGTGACCGCCTTGGCCACATTCTCCAAATTGTCCAGCGGTTCCCCCATTCCCATATAGACAATATTGACCCGACGATTCTGGGGAATTCCGTTGTCTTCCCGAATAGCCACCACCTGGCCCACAATTTCGGCAGGTGTGAGATTGCGGACGAAACCTCCCTTACCCGTGAGACAGAAGGCACACCCGACCTTACACCCAACTTGGGAGGAGACACAGACCGTATAACGAGCCTCCCGAATGATCTCCCCCTTCTCATTGCGTTCCTCTCCCTTCATGGGAAGGAGGACCGACTCGACGGTATGGCCATCCTCCAAGCCGAGGAGATATTTCTTACTCCCATCTCGACTCACCTCTACATTGAGGATCCGGGGTACTTCGATTGTAAATCTCTCCGCCAGCTCCTTTCGGAGCTTCTTAGGGAGATTGGTCATCTCTTCAAACTCCTTGGCTCCCTTCTGATAGATCCATTGGAATATCTGGTCGGCCCTGAACTTGGGAGAGATCTCTTTGGCCAGCTCCTCCCGTCTCAGATTGAGAATATTCTCCATCAGATCCCCTTCACTCTCCTCTTCACATAACTCCTCAAAAGCTCCAATCCCCGAGGGAGGTGGGCTCTGTAACTCTCATGGGCCCTCTCATCGCAAAAATTTGTCACAACGAATATCCCCCCCGCTGGAATAGCGTACTCCTGGGCAACCTTCATAAGGGCGAAGAACTCCATATTCTCCAAGCCTATCCCCCTCTTCAAGAACTCCCCGTTATAGTCGGGACAGCTGGTAATGTAGTTGGAGGAGTTGACGAGGGTCTGGTGGCCTATCTCCAACCCTTCGCTGACAATGGCATTGTCCAAGGGGGTATAGCCGCACCCCTCCCAGAGACTCCGCTCTATCTGGGTGGCTCCCCGACTCTCCACAATATCCCCTATCTGGAATTCCCCGTAGCTCCCTGCACTCCCGACGAAGAGGAGAAAGTCTGGGCGGTCGAGGAGAACAAGTCGGGTAAGGTTTATGGTGGCCTCTACCAGACCGACCCCTATCGGGAGGGCGAAATCGAACTCCTCCCCCCGTCCTGCAGAGACAATCATATTCGGACAGGGATCCCTTCGCTTCGGAGGTACTCTTTGAGCTCCATAATATCTATCTCTCTGTAGTGGAATATACTGGCGGCCAGAGCGGCATCTGCCCTCCCCACCGTAAAGGCATCCCTAATATGTTCCATCTTTCCCGCTCCCCCACTGGCAATTACAGGAATTCCGACACTTTCGCTGATCCTCCTTGTCAGCTCAAGATCGTACCCCTCTTTAGTCCCATCGGCATCCATACTGGTGAGCAGTATCTCCCCCGCTCCCCTCTCGTAGGCCTCTTTCGCCCACTGAACGGCATCCCGTCCCGTATCTATCCGTCCCCCCGCCACAAAGACATTCCAGCTCCCACCTACCCTTTTGGCATCGATGGCGACGACGATGCACTGACTCCCAAACCTCTTGGCCGCCTCATCAATGAAGTTGGGAGATTTGACGGCGGCGGAGTTGATGGAGACCTTGTCACAACCCACGGCGAGAAGGGCGTAAATATCGTCGAGTTCCCGAATGCCGCCTCCTACCGTCAACGGAATGAAGACCTCTCGGGCCACCTCCTCCACAATATGGACGATTGTCTCCCTATTTTCGTAGGTTGCGGTAATGTCCAGAAATGTTATCTCGTCCGCCCCCTCTTCATTGTACCTTTTGGCCACCTCAACGGGATCACCAGCATCTCGGAGCCCGACAAAATTGACCCCCTTCACCACTCGGCCATCTTTAACATCGAGACAGGGAATAATCCTCTTGGCGAAATACTCTCTCATTCTCAACCTTCCACTTGGTAGTCGCCTCTTTTCTTTTTGGAGGGAGGGGGAGCTCCCCTTCCACCTGAAGGAGAGGGGAAAACTCTCTGTTCGGGAGGACCCGTTCTTTGGGAGAATTATACTATAATTGCCTCTCACCAGAAAAAGGAGGAGAACATGGAAACCCAAGGAGCCATGGGATTGGAGGAGTTCAGAGAAGCGGTAGCCATTTTGAAGAGGGAACTCCCCAAATGGAACTCCCCCGCCGCCAAAGGGTGTCGCCGCACCTACCGACGGACCCCCTTTACAACTCTCATCTCTGTCATCCTCAGCTTTCGGACAAAAGATGAGGTCACCTGCGAGGCGGCCAATAGGTTGATGGCCCTCGCCGACACTCCAGAGAAGATGGTAGAGCTGGATCGGGAGAGGATCGCCCAGACCATCTATCCCGTCGGCTTCTACAACCAGAAGGCCGATTTTATCCTCAAAATATCGAGGGAACTCCTCGATTCCTACGGAGGAGAGGTACCCGACACCCTCGATCAGCTCGTCCAGCTTCCAGGAGTCGGCCCCAAAGCGGCGAAGATCGTCTTGGAGCACGCCTTCGGCCATGCTGTAGTGGCTGTCGATACCCATGTCCATCGGATCCTGAATAGGTGGGGACTCATAGAGACCACCTCCCCTGAAGAGAGTGACAGGGTAATCGAAAAGGTCGTCCCAATGGAGTTGAGAAAGGGTCTCAACAGACTTCTCGTAGCCTTTGGTCAGACAATATGTTCCCCAAAAAAGCCTGCTTGCGAGACCTGTCCCGTGAGAAAGTTTGTCAAATGTTCCACGTGGAACGGAGAGATAGTTAGATAGATAGTTTGACAAATTAAGTCAAAAAGAATATATTAAGTGAAATTTCGTTAGGATAGGGGGGAGAGTGAGGGGGGCGAAAAAGAGGTTTGGTCAAAACTTTCTCAGAGATAATGTCGTACTTTCAAAGATCATCAAATCGATACCCAAGAGCGATCGGAAGGTCGTTGAGATTGGGTCTGGATTAGGTGATTTAACGAAAAAGCTCTTAGAAGAGCAAAAGGATGTGATAGCTTTTGAGATCGACAGGGATCTCTGCGAGCATCTGAAAGCCACATTTAAGGAGGAGATCTCAAAAGGGAGGCTCACCCTCCTCTGCGGTGATGTATTGGACTACTGGCAGAGGGAGAGGCTCATTGAGGAACCCTACGATCTTGTCGCCAATCTACCCTACTATGTGGCTACTCACATTGTTTTGAGGGCCCTTGGAGATAGGAATTGCCACAATATTCTCGTCATGCTCCAGAAAGAGGTGGCCGACAAGTTCAGCGCCTCCCCTGGGACTAAAGAGTTTTCCTCACTGGCCGTTCTGGCCCAGAGTGTAGGGAAGGTCAAGAGGCTCTTTACAGTCAAACCGAGCTCCTTCTCTCCACCTCCCAAGGTAGATTCGGCACTCCTCCTCATAGAGAAGAAAAGGAGTCTCCAGGATCCCTCTTTCTCAGAGTTTCTCAAGGTCGCTTTTTCTCAACCGAGGAAGAAGTTACTCAAAAATCTCGCCCAAAGGTATGGGAGAGAGAGGATAGAGAAGATCTTCATGCGGTTGGGGCTTGCCGAATCTCTTCGACCTCACGAAGCTACCACATCCATCTATCACCAAATATATGCCCAGTTAAAGGAGATGGTAGATGGAGACCAAGAGCAGTCCGACACAACCTCAACAGCAGAACCAGATTCACCAGACAACCAACGCCAATAAGAGACAGCGCCGAGGAGGAGGGGGACTCTACAGAGATATACGGAAGGCCCTCAACGCCAATGAGAGGATGCAACAGAACCGCCTCGCCCCGAGGAATGGTGGAAAGGGCAATGGGAAGATACGGATCACTCCCCTCGGAGGGCTCGGAGAGATCGGGGGAAACATTACGGTTATCGAGACCGAAAGGAGCGCCATCATTGTCGATGTCGGTATGAGTTTCCCCAGCGAGGATATGCACGGGGTGGACATTCTCGTGCCCGACTTTACCTATCTCCGTCAAATTAAGAACAAGATCAAGGGAATTGTCATCACCCACGCCCATGAGGACCATATTGGAGCGGTCCCCTACCTCTTCAAGGAGATGCAGTTCCCCATCTACGGGACACCCCTTCCCCTAGGAATGATCGGCAATAAGTTTGACGAACACAATATGAGGGGACATAAAAACTATTTCCGCTATGTGGAGAAGCGGAAACCCATTAAAATCGGGGATTTTGAGGTGGAGTGGATCCATATGACCCACTCTATTATAGATGCCTCCTCCCTGGCAATTACAACCGATGCGGGAACCATCATCCATACAGGGGATTTCAAGATAGACCACACCCCCATTGACGGCTATCCCGCCGATCTCCACAGATTGGCCTACTATGGAGAGCGGGGGGTCCTCCTCCTCATGAGCGATTCCACCAACTCCCACAATCCGGGGATCACAAAATCGGAAGCCAGCGTCGGCCCCACCTTCGATCTCCTCTTCTCCAGGGCCAAGGGACGGGTCCTCATGAGCACCTTCTCCTCCAATATCCATCGGGTCTATCAAGCCATAGATCATGGAATTAGGTATGGCCGAAAGGTCTGTGTCATCGGGCGCTCCATGGAGAAGAACCTCGATATTGCCATGGAGTTGGGATATATCAAACTCCCCCAGAGTATCTTCATTGAACCCCATGAGTTGGGGAAGTATCCGGACAATGAGATCCTCATCGTCACGACCGGGAGCCAAGGAGAGGCCATGAGCGCCCTCTACAGAATGGCTACCAATGAGCACCGCCATGTCAAACTGAAACCGTCAGACACCGTCATACTTTCGGCCAAGGCCATTCCGGGCAACGAAGCCAGCGTCTCCGCCCTCATCAATTTCATTCAGAAGTGTGGAGCCACTGTGGCCTATCAGGACTTCAGCGAGATCCATGTTTCGGGACATGCGGCCCAAGAGGAACAGAAGCTGATGATCCGCCTCACAAAACCCAAATTCTTCCTCCCCGTCCATGGAGAGTACAACCACCTCATGAAGCACAAAGAGACCGCTATGAAGTGTGGAATACCGGAGCGGAACATCTTTCTCATGAGCGACGGGGACCAGATAGAGATTACTCCGAAATATATGAAGAAGGTCAAGACCGTCAAGACAGGAAAGACCTTTATCGACAACCAACTCAATGAGGAGATCGCCTCCGATGTGGTCATAGACAGACAGAAGATGGCGACTGAAGGTATTGTGGTTATCGTCGCCCAGATCGATAAAAACAGCAAGAAATTTATCAGCCATCCTAAAGTCAGTAGCTTCGGTCTCGTAGCCGACGCCAAGGATAAGGAGTTTGCCAAAGAGATCAGCCAGCTTTTGGAGCAGTTCCTCGAAAATAAGCCAGACCTTGTGGATGCTCCCAAAAAGTTGGAGAACGATTTCAGACAGGTGGTCAGGAAACATATATTCCGAAAATACAAGAAATACCCGACCATCGTCCCGACAATCTTCATCATGTAGGGAACCTCCATGGACTTCGCAGAGATAGCCAGAGAGGTACTGGCAATAGAGATAGAGGCCCTCCAAGAGGGGAGGGAGAGGATAGGAGAAGAGATGGAGAAGGCGGTCTCCCTCATCTCCTCCCTCAAGGGAAAACTTATCGTTATGGGGGTAGGCAAGAGCGGTCTTGTCGGTTCCAAAATAGCGGCTACCTTCGCCTCTACAGGAACACCGAGTTTCTTTATCCATCCAACCGAAGCCCTCCACGGAGACCTGGGAATGATCGGAAAGGAAGATGGAGTCCTGGCTATCAGTTACAGCGGCGAGAGTGAGGAACTCATCAAAATAGTCCCCCATATCAAGCGGTTCGACATCCCTCTCATAGCCATGAGCGGCAAGGGGGACTCAACCCTTGTCCGTTACAGCGATGTCTTCATCTCCATAGCTGTTCCCAAGGAGGCCTGTCCCTTCCAAGCGGCTCCCACGGCATCGACAACATTGACAATGGCCCTGGGCGACGCTCTAGCCGTCTGTCTCATGAAAAAGAGAGGGTTCAAAAAGGAGGATTTCGCCTCCTTCCATCCAGGAGGGAGTCTCGGCAAGAGACTCTTCGTCAAAGTGAAGGATCTCATGCGAACCCAGAATCTCCCCATAGTGGAGGAGGAGACTCCCCTCAAGGAGGCCATTGTCACAATGAGTCAGGGAAAACTGGGGAACCTTGTCATTACCGATAGGGAGGGCAGGGTGAGGGGAATATTGAGTGACGGTGATCTCAGAAGGGCCCTTATGAGTGAGGAGTTTGACCTCCAGAAACCTGTGATCCTCTTTGCCACCTCCAATCCCAAAGTGATCCAAGATGAAAACATGTTGGCCAGCGACGCCCTCCAACTCATTGAGCGGTACAAAATCCAGATGTTGGTCATTACCGATAAGGAGGAGAAGGTCCGGGGGGTCCTCCATATCCACGATCTTGTAGAGGCAGGAATACAATGAGACTCAACAAATTCATATCCCACAATACCCGCTACTCTCGGAGAGAGGCGGACAGATTGATTCAGGAGGGAAAGGTGAAAATCGGACAGAAGGTGGTCACAGAACCCTTTTATGATGTCCAGCCAGGAGAACGGGTCTTCGTCAAGGGAAAGCCTGTCAAGCAGAAGAGGGGCTACACAGTCATCGTCTATAATAAACCGAAGGGAGAGCTGGTCACCAGGAGAGATGACAGGGGGAGGAGGACGATCTACGACTCTCTTCCTGCAAAATTCCGCCACTTTATCCCTGTAGGGAGACTGGATTTTGCCAGTGAAGGGCTCCTCCTCCTCACCGACTCCCCCCAGGTGGCCCAGATCCTTATGGAGAGCGATCTCCCTAGGATCTACAATGTAAAAATCAAGGGTGAAATAACTCCCCAGATGGAGAACGCCATGCAGGAGGGGTTGGAGTTGGAAGACGCCCGGGCTGGAGGCCATGAGAAGAGCGAGGTCGAAGGGATGCGTTTCGCCCCCTTCTACGCCTACCGCATCGATAAAAATAGCCCCATGTACTCCAAGTTGAAGGTCGCCCTCCGAGAGGGGAAAAATAGGGAGATCCGCCGCTTCTTCGCCCATTTCGGAAAGGATGTGGTCGATCTGAAACGGGTAGGGTACGGCTGGATCAACCTCAACGCCCTCCCAACAGGGAAGAGCCGCTACCTCACAAGGAAGGAGTACAGCAAACTCCACGACTTCCTGAAGAGGGCTCAAAAAGGGGAGAAGAAGGCCTCCAGCTGATCTCCCCCTCTCCTGTGGAGAGAAGGGTCGAGAAGGGTTTTCCTCTCTTTTCCCGTCTTTGTGGTATAATTAAAAATTGGAGCTTCAAAAATCACTTAAGTCTGTAACAGGAGCGAGATGGAACACATTCCTATGAAGACCAACCATAAATCGGAGATGGTCGAAATTACCCAGATCGTTCAGGAACTTATTATCAAAAGCGGTATCAAAGATGGGGTGGTCATTGTCTATACCCCCCACACAACTACCAGCGTTATCCTCTTTGAGAATGTGGATCCCAACCTGCAACGGGACTTTCTCGCCCACATGAGCCGTCTTGTTCCCAAAAGCGACCGCTACGTCCATGGAACCAATGCGGACGCCCACCTCAAATCCTCTCTCTGCGGAGCGACTCTGAGTATTCCCTTCGAAGATGCCCAACTCCTTCTGGGTCCGTGGCAGGGAATATTTTTCTGTGAGTTCGACGGCCCCAGAGATGACCGCCTCGTCTTCATCAAAATTATAGAGGGGTAGGAGAGAGGCTAAATAGCCTCCTCGTCTCTCTCCCCTGTTCTGATTCGGACAACCTTCTCTACCTCACTGACGAAGATCTTTCCATCTCCGATCTTACCTGTTCGGGCGGCATCTGCAATTTTCTGGGTCACCATATCGACATCTTCATCTTTGACAACGACTTCGATCTTCACCTTGGGGAGGAAATCGACGACATACTCAGCTCCCCTGTAAAGCTCGCTATGTCCCTGCTGGCGTCCATACCCCTTGACTTCACTCACCGTCATTCCTGTAATTCCAGCTTCACTCAAGGCCTCTTTCACATCTTCCAACTTGAAGGGCTTGATAATGGCTTCGATCTTCTTCATCATAACTCCTTTCTCATCTGAAGATAGGGAGGAGGGGAGAACCCTCTACCCCTCCTATTTGAGGTTGAAACCTCGCTCACCGTGGACAGCTTCGTCGAGACCCATAATTTCGGTCTCCTCATCAACCCGTCCGCCTCCAGTGATCATACTAGCAATAAAGTAAACAGCGGCCGTAGCGACAGCTGTATAGATCATGGTCACAGCCACAGACTCCAGCTGGACCAACATTTGGGCCGCCCTATCTCCATGGTCTTTGAGGGGGCTCCCATCCCACGCCAACTCTCGGATGGCGAAGAGACCTGTGGCGAGGGCTCCCCAGAGTCCCGCAAGGAAATGGACTCCAAATGCGTCCAGACTATCGTCAAATTTGAAGATCTTTTTAATATAGGCGACACCGACAAATCCCACAACACTCCCGCCGATACCGATAATCAAGGCTCCCATCACATCGACAAAGCCTGCGGCAGGGGTGATAGCGACAAGACCTGCAACGGCTCCCGTAGCCGCACCGAGGAGGGTTGGCTTCTTATAGACAATCCACTCAATCACAACCCATGTGAGGGCTCCAATTGCGGCGGCGAAGTTTGTCATGAGGAGGGCGCTTCCCGCAACTCCGTCGGCGGCAAACTCACTTCCTGCGTTGAACCCGAACCACCCGAACCAGAGGATAGCGGCACCAAGGGCTGTGAGAACGATACTAGAGGGATGGAGTGCCTCCTTGGGATACCCCCTCCTCTTGCCCAGCATGAGGGCCATAACCAGACCTGCTAACCCTCCATTCATATGGACCACCGTCCCCCCTGCAAAGTCCAGGGCTCCGTCATTGTAGAGGAAACCTCCTCCCCAGACCATATGGGCGATGGGGACATAGACAAAGGTAACCCAGAGGACGACGAAGATCATCCAGGTGGAGAACTTCAATCTCTCGATCACAGAACCGCTGGCAATGGCGACTGTGATGGCGGCAAAGGTCCCCTGGAAGGCGACAAAGACAAACTCGGGATAGGTCCCGCTCAGACTATCGGCGGTAATCCCTTTGAGAAAGATCTTGCTCAAATTACCGATAATGGCACCATCGCCACTGAAAGAGAGGGAGTATCCCCACATGACCCAGACGATGGAGCCGAGGACATAGGCCATGAAGACCATCATATAGGTATTGAGCACATTTTTGGCCCGTGTCATACCGCCATAGAAGAGGGCCAATCCTGCTGGTGTCATGAACATAACAAAAGCCGTAGCGACGATCATCCAGGCAGTATCGCCGCTATTGAGCTTGTCGGCAGCCATTGCTAGGGAAGGTAGCAAGGCGATGAGCGGAAAAAATTTCCTCTTCATCTCTCCTCCTTTGAAGTTGATAGGACAATTGTAAGATAAAGTGGCGGCATTTGTTGTATAATAATTAAGCAGTTCAAGAATGAAAGAGTTGCCAATGGAGTTTATAGCTAAGTCTCCCAAAAGCCAGAAACTCCTCAACACCTTGCGGGTCAGTGCCAATCTTCCAGTCAATATTCTCATCTGGGGAGAGGAGGGGACAGGGAAGAGGACCGCCGTAGAGAATATTTTCAAAGAGGCCCTCCCCATGAGTGTCGAGGAGGCAGAAAACTCCCTTCCCGACGGGAAGAAAGAGATCTTTATCTACGATCTCCACCGATCTACCGATCCCAAGAGGCTCCTGGAGAAGTTTAAGGAGAGTCGGATAATAGCGACCTCAACCATCTACAGGGAGCTCTATGAAGAGCTCTTCCCCGTTATTCTCTACATTCCACCCTTGAGGGAGAGACCCGAAGATTTAGAGGCCATCAAAGAGCTCTACATCGACCAGGTAAAACGGGATTTTGACATAGAGGAGCTCTCCGGAGAGATACCGATCGATCTCTCCAAAAATGCCCTCTCCCTCAAAAAGTCGATTCTCACCTACGCCGTCCTCTCCACCATCAATGAAGAAGAGATGATGCAACTCCTAGAGCGTATTCTCTCGGAACGGTTGGAGGAGGGATACAAAAATCTCCTCTACCTCTTTGAAGTCCCCCTTCTCAGGGCCGCCAAAAAGAGGTACAGGAGCAATCTTGCCATCTCCAAAGCCCTCCAGCTCAATCGGGCCACTGTCACAAACAAAATCAATCGGTACAGAGAGCTCATAGAATGAAGGGAAGCTCTATATGGACCCCTCCCCCTTTGATAGGGGAGTAGATGAAATCATCATCTTTGACCTCAATCTCTTTGTTGGCCACTATATCGATGGAGACAATCTGATACCGCTTCCCATCGATGACTACCGTCTCCCCTGTCGCCATCTTGATGGTGATCTTGATTACACCCACATCTGTCAACTGCTTAAAAATCTTGTTGAGAAATTGGAGAAAACGGTTGATATTGATCTTGAACTCCGGAATAGAAGCATCATACTCCCGTACAATCCTGACCTCTTCATCCACATTGGTGTTGATAGCGATGTCGACAAGGGTAAATATGTTGGCGTACTGGAGATTTTGGGAGAGGTTCTTATACCGCTTGTTACAGAGGTTTTTGTGGAGGACGAGACCGATGACATCGCTACTCATATAGCCAACGTTGATGGCGCAGAATGTAGAGTGGCCTATGGTCAGTTCCAAGAGGGTCTGCTTGAATCCGAAGGTCATGGAGGCGTGGGAGACGGCAAGGTTGAAGAGTTCGCTCTTATCGATTTTGGAGAGAATATACTCCCCTTCGTCGTTGTACTCCAGAACATTCCCATCGGCATCGAATATAATGAAAGGATCTACGCTGTGCTCGAAGAACTCCCTATAGAAATCTCCCTCAATCATACCCGGGCCCACCCATGCAGTTTTTTAGCAGTCAGATAGAGTCTCCCTTCACTCTCAATGGAGTTGATCGCCACAAAGTTCAACTCGGTGAGGAGAGCCACCATCTCCTCCTCCCTAGATGGGGCGATAGGAAAGATAATATCTCCACCATTTTTACTCATGCGGTAAACCTTTCTGAAAAAATCCTCCACATTCTGGAGCTTCTCTATGGTGTAATCGATGAAGATTGTATCGAACTGCATTGACCGCTGGTTGTACCGCTCCTTGGACTCTTGGAGGCGGCGGACCCTAACGGGGAGATCCTTGAGGGCCTCAAATGTATGGTCATCGAATGTAACCACTTCGAGGGAGTGTCCCATAGCCTCACAGAATTCAGCCAACTCCCGAGATTTTTCGGGATCATCTGTAAACTGGAAGACCCTCACTCCGGGCAGTTTTGGAATGATGGTAAAGAGCTCCCTCATGAACTCCTCCAGATAATGGAAGCGAACCGACCGGTCAGACCGTCTCGGCGGTAGGAGTAGTAGTTTGGATCGCAGGAGGTACAGATCCCGTAGTCCACAAAATCTACACCGAAGAGGTTGAGCTGATCTACAATCGCCCTTTTGATATTGAGGAACCGCTCCCTCTCCACATAACGGGAGTCAACTCTTTGGAGAATCTCTTCCCCCACTTGGTAGCAACAACTCCCGATCCCTGGAGAGATGACCCCCTCTATCTCCTCAGCTCCAAAGTCAGAGACCATCAACTCCAGAGCCTTCTGGACTATTCCCCCTAAAGCTCCTGCCCGCCCTGCATGGAGGGCCCCAATGATCCCCCTCTTCCTGTCGAAGAGGAGGACTCCGTAGCAGTCGGCGCTCATGACGGCAAGGGGAAGATCGGGACGGTCGGTGATCACTCCGTCACACTGGGGATGACAGAAATGGTCCACATACTCGATCTTCGTCGAATGGATCTGATCCATGAAGAGGGCCCGGTCGATCCCCGCCAACTCAAAGAGCCTCTGGCGATTCCGGGCTACGATCTCCGGATCATCACCAGTGTGGAAAGCTATGTTTAACTGATGATAGGGGGGTGCGCTCAAACCATTCCATCGGTCGCTGATAAAATGGTGTACCTTCCCCCTGCTCCCTCTCTTCATCGCCATAGAGAAAGATCCGTCCTATAGGAATGTAACTCTTCGCTATTCTGTCGTAACTCCGCTCTATTCTGTAGGGTCCCGGTCCCACCCACTCCTTGGCATAGGTATCATAGACCCGCCGATCGAGATTGAGATCGAGGTCCTGCTCACTCACAACGATAAACCCGTGCTCGAAGGAGCGGCGATAGCCGTAATCTTCCTCAATAATCTCCCCCTGGGGCTCCCCCAAATCTTGGGTGAAATAGATCTCATCCTGTTCCAGAGAGCGATCGAAGGGAATTTCTGTATAGCAGATGGCCCCAAAGAGCTTGGCAAAGGCGTAATTGTAGTGGATCACCTCCCTCGGTGTCTGGGCCTCATAGCCAGAGGGCGTCTGGACCAATTTGGGAGCCGCATAGTTGGTATAGATCATATTCTCCACCTTGTGGTTATCGACCAACTCCTTGAGCTCCTGGAGATAGGCAAATGTATCTTTAATCGACGACCCAAGGGGGAGATAGACCGTATAGGGAGTCGTATCGTACCGCTGGTCGTCAATGGTTATAGGCTCATCCCTCTCATCGGCTGTCGAGATGTAGCTCTCGCTCATATCGAGATGGACCACATCGAGGAGTATAGGGTTGCGGAAGGCCTGGTTAGAGACGACGAGGAGCCCCTTCTCCTGAAGCTTTCCGTAGAACCGCTTGATACACTCTTTATAGCTGGTATCGGGGTGGAGCCGCTCAAAATATCTCTTGACATCTTGAAACTCAGGTTCGTTGAGGAACTCCTCATTTCCCCAGTCAAAGAATATACCTGCCAATCCCCGCTTTTTGCAGGCATCTACCAGATAATCGACCCGCCGATTGAGGAGCTCATCATTACACATGTCGTAGTAGTAGTCTCCGTCGGCTATGATACTCCCATTGGGGTTGAGAATGTACCCCTTCTTGAGGACCCACCTATCGAAATCGCTGGCCTGGTCCCCGTAGAACCCAGCCAACCACTGATAGGTAATGGGCTTCTCATAATCGCTAATATCGATCCTGTCAATATCCTCCAGGGAGCCAAGCTCCACAATACGGAAATCCTTGGCCCATCGAAGCTGATCTGAATTCCACGGGTAAACCCCGATATACTCCCCCTTTTGGGCTAGGAGGGCCTGAACGATAAGTAGAGCCATCACAATATACCTCATCAACTGTACTCCTTACTCTCTGCTGTCTAAAATGATTGTCACCGGACCGTCGTTGATAATCCCCACCTCCATGAGAGCGCCGAAGTGACCCGTCTGGACCGGAACGAACTGGGCGAGGCGCTCGACGAAGGAGTTGTAGAGAGTTCGAGCTTGAGGAGGTTGCATGGCGGCTGTAAAGTCTGGACGATGACCCCTTCGTGTCTCTGCGGCTAAGGTAAATTGGCTCACGACGAGCGCCTCACCCTTGACATCGAGGAGTGAACGGCCAAACTTACCCATCTCGTTGGGAAAGATGCGGAGATGGACAATTTTCCTTGCCAGCCTCTCTACATCCTCTGCGCTGTCCCCTTTGAGGACTCCCAACAAGATGGTCAGCCCATATCCAATACGGGCCACCTCCCTATTATCGATCAAAACCCATGAGTTTTTGACCCTCTGAATAACAGCTCTCATCTCCCTCCTTTTACCAACTGTGATATTATATAACAAATTCAAGGAGGTATCATGGTTTTCAGCGATCGGTTCGAGGCAGGAAAGGTATTGGCGGAACTTCTCCAGGAATACAGAGGCAACCCCAACACCGTCGTTATCGCCCTCCCTCGGGGGGGTGTCCCGGTAGGTTATATGATAGCACGGGAGCTGAAGCTCCCCCTCGACATCTTCTTCGTCAAGAAGATACCATCCCCCTACAATCCCGAAGCCGCCATCGGTGCAGTGAGCGAAGATGGAAGGGAGTATCTAAACCAGAGGGCCGTCGCTATGCTCAATATCTCCCGCCCCTACATCGAAGAGCAGGTGGCCCAGATCACCGATAACATGAGAAAGAAAAGGGCTCTCTACCAGAAACCGAGGATACCCATTCAGGGAAAACGGGTTATTCTTGTAGACGATGGAGTTGCCACCGGAGCCAGTATCTACCTGGCGGCCCAGGCTTTGCGGGATGGAGGGGCACGGGAGATCATCATAGCTGTCCCTGTCGCTCCTCCGGATGCTCTCCCCCTATTGAGGGAAGTGGCAGATAGGGTCGTTATTCCCCATATAGCCAGGGATTTTATGGCGGTAGGCCAGTATTACAGGGATTTCCACCAGCTGGGAGATGATGAGGTCATCGACCTCCTCAACTCCCCAACGATGGAGTAGGGGTCCCTCCTAGAGGGGGAGCTCCCTACTTGGATTCTTTGTAGCAGAACCACCAGTCGTAGCAACTGTACTCTTTGGGGCGCTTGGCGGCTGTCTCGCAGTCTGTAGCTGGAGGAATAATCACCTTATCCCCAATCAGTTCATTCTCTGGCCAGTTGGCCGGAGTGGCTACACCTTCAGCATCGCTCTTCTGGAGAGCCTTAACAGCCCGAATGATCTCAGGAATATTCCGTCCGATCTCCTGGGGATAGTAGAGAATTGTCCTGACAACTCCCGAAGGGTCGATAATGAAGACGGCCCTTACTGTATTTGTCCCCTTCTTGGGATGGATCATCCCTATCTGGGCGGCCAAAGTATCTGTAGCGGCAATGATGGGGAACTCAATTTCTACATCGAGTTTCTCCTTAATCCACTCTACCCATTTGATATGGCTGAAAACCTGATCGATGGAGAGACCGATGAGGCGGGTATTGAGTTCATCAAACTCCTTCTTGTGCCTCTGGAAACTGACAAACTCTGTGGTACAGACCGGTGTGAAATCTGCAGGGTGGCTGAAGAGGACGGTCCACTTCCCTTCCAGATCGTCGGGCAACTTCATAGGTCCGTGGGTTGTCTGTACCTCCATTTCGGGAAATAGATCACCAAGTAGTGGCATAGCCATTGTGCGCTCCTTTTTCTCTTTTTCAATCTTTTCGACAACAAGCTCCATAATCTCTTCCACAAGCTCTTCCAAACTCCTCTTCTCTTCCATCGCCTTCCTCTTGAGCTCTTCAATGCTCTCGGTAATGAGGGCGGCTACCTTTTTGACCACATCTTTCTGACTCTCTATGATCTCCTGGAGTCTCTGATCCAACGCCATCTTCTGCTCCTTCGGCTAGGATGGGATCAATTTTACAGAAAAAAGGTCAATGGAGACCCTAGGAGTTGAGGAGCTCGACGGCCTTCAACATCTTGAGTCCAGCCTCATTGACGCTGTTCTGTCCTAGATATTTGGCCTCTCTAGCCGCAATGTAGGCCTTCTCAAAACTCTCTCTGGAGAGACCACTCCTCTTAATGGCCTCCTTGAGATTCTCAGGGAGAATGCGGACCTTCTGCTCCTTCACATACATACTCCCCGTTTCGGCAATGGCCTTGACGACCCTGTAGATGGTGGGGTTGATGGGGGCTCCGAACCCGCTGGGGACACCACTCAAAACCTCATCCATCAACTTCCCGAACTCCGTCTCCACAATGTGGCCATCGGGCATGATCTCAATAAATCCTTTAGCCTCCAATTTATCCATGGCCTCGATCCTTCTGGTCCGCTCCTCTTCACTGAGACTCTCATCGAGGACATCATCACACGATACCCCTCTATCGGGAATGATCTTGAATATGTCGGCCTCAAACTTGGTCATAAAGGGAAGCTTCTTCTCGTAGGCCAGCTCTTCATAGAGGAGTCCCGATCGGCTGGGTTCGTAGGTCCCCAAGATCCTCTCTTTTCGGGCTTCCAAGACCCACTCTCTGTTGGGAGAGCTAAAGATCTTGTTGGAGATGGTCAATGTCTTGACAGACCAGCTATGGATCGACCGCTCATCACTCTGATCCTCAATGACCCTCCGTCCAGAGTCTGTCACATAGTAAACAGCTCTCCCCTTCTGATCTTCCCCCTCACTGATGAGACCGAAGGCCTCCAGGCTGTAGAGATACTCTCGGAGATCGAAGTTCTCTTCAAACCATTTGACCATATCCTTCGCTTCCCCAAACTTCTTGGCTATCTCCCTCTTCTTATAGGGCATCTCATCGAGGCGGCGGCCATACTTTTCAAGAACCCTCTTGTACTCCCGTATCTTCCTATCCACCAACTCTCTCTTGATCTCATCGAAGGTGGCTGTCTCTTCTGGGTTGGAGGTATACTTCTCCTCCCAAATTTTCTGAATGGTTTTGAGGGTCTCCACCTCCTCCTTTTCAACAGCAAAGGACCTCAAGGGACGATCGGTCCGATCTCTGAAGATTCTATAGACTTCGAGGGCCTTCTCTCCCCCTTTGCTCAAAGTATCGACATCGTGGAGATAGCCGAGGGCCTCTAGTTGAATGAGTGTATCGAGATCGACATCCTCTCCATCGGCTACCCTCGCTATCGATTCGAGAATGGAAATATCGAGGACAGCCCCTTCATTGGCCCAACCAGCCAGGGTCAGGGTCTCTTTGACGGCCTGCCCCAATCCATTGAAGGTGAAGTAATCGCCATGGGGAACGCTATAGGCTATCAACCTCATCGCCTCCAGGAGATCCTTGCTATTCCCCTCTATCGGCAGATAGTGGGCGTCTGTAGGCCCCATAGGGGATTTTCTGATATACTCTGCAAGTTGGGCGTCGATAACAAGCTCAGGTTCACTCTTCATATAGGCCTCATAGAGGTCTTGAGCCTCCTCTGTAATCGTCCCATCTTCTTGGGCAAATCCCCTTACTGCCAGGGGTTCCTGGGAGAGAGAAGTGGTCTTCCCTTTATTCTTCACAGCTCCATCGATCATCGCTATCACTTCGGAGCTGACCCACTTGAAGTTATCTTTCCACTCCTCTATCCCCTCTATCTTCTCCTCCACTCGGGCGAGGACATCCGCCACAATAGCTCCCGCATAGGTGAGCTCTATTTTGGCAGGAATGGGAAAACGGACGAGACCTCCCAGATTGAGCTCCTCCACAGCCTCTTTGTTGAGTTTCGATATATCGATCCCTTTATCGTCACTTCTATGGAGTGCGAGCAATATCTTTGCCGCCTCTTTCTTAATGACCATAGACACGCTCCTTAGACTCAGATTTTTTGTAGCAGAATTTTATAACAAGAGAAGAGGGGCTCTCTGCGACGAAAGTAGCAAAGAGCGAGAGCGGTGCTCTCACTCTTTGGAGGATGGAGAAGATTCTCCCTCTCCCTCTTTCTGGAGTTTGTCTATATAGCTCCCCATGGAGAGGAGAACAACTCCGTCGAAGAAGAGGCTGATACCGACGAAGAGCCCTACCAGAATGAGGGAGTTGAAGGGCCATCCCACAAGGAAAATGACCCCAAGGATGATGGAGAGAATTCCATTGAGGAGAATGAGCCACCACCACTTCTCCCCCTTGAGCTGGCCTGCCAGGGCGAAGCTGGCAAAGCCGTCAAAGAAGAAGTAAACCGCTAGGATAATGCCGAGGGCGGCCACTCCTGGAAGGGGAAAAATGGCTACCAGTATTCCCGTCAGAATGTAGATGAAGGCCTTGAGCCAGCCAAGCCAATCTTTACGGTCATTCTCCCATGTATGGAAAGCTATGACAAAACCGCTCAAGAGAAAGAGCCACGCCACAAAGTAGGCAGTGGCCACAGACATAATGGTGGGATAGAAAATCCCGACCAATCCCAACAGGAGAAAGATGACACCCGCTATCTTCGAGTGTTTGGCAAACTTTTCCATAACCTCCTTATCGAGGTTCTTCACAATATTTTGATACCCAACCATGCTCTATCCTTTTACAGGGTGAGGTCCATGATCCCCTTGGCACGCTCAATAAGTTCGTGGGAGACCGCTCTGTTCTCCTCATCAATCTTTTTCATTATGCGAGCGAGGACGAGGGTCAGACCTCCAACGATCTCGGGGAGAGCTTTCTCCAGCTCCACCTCCAACTCCATAAGGGGCGGATGGGTGGCGAGACGCTCCAGAATATCCTTGAGCTCTATCTCCTGTTCGAGCTTTTTGAATTCATTGATTGTCTCCTCCAACCCTTTGGTAATGGGGAGGTCATACTTCCAGATTACATCTCTCCCATTATATTTGGCCGCCTTCTGTCCCATGAGGAGCAGATCATAGAGTTTCTGCTCCACAATATCGGTCACCTCCTTGGCGTGACCCTTTTTAATATCGAGACTCGCTCCCCGTCTGAAGAGCTCCTCCAAATGGTGAAATCCTACCACTGCCATCAATACTCCTTACTTGTTGATAGTCTGTACAGCTTTCTCTTTGAACTCTTTCAACTTCTTGATCAGCTCTTCAAAGAGTTTTTCAGCCTTGTTCTTACCTCTCACCTCTTTCTCAACCTTCTCGATCATCTCCTCCAACTGCTTATAGGTCGTATCGCTGTCGCTCACATAACCGAGAACTTCCGCCTTCCTCAAGGCCCGTTTCGCCTCTGCCAGATACTCTAGGGCTTTTCCCTTATCTTCCTGAGCTACCTTCTGGGCGGCCTCTACAAGGTGGATCGCCTGGACCAGAGGGATAGGTGTGACAACATCGATCTCTACAAATGTGGAGAGGGCGGCGCTGAGAACATTTTTCGCCTCGTCGATCCTATCCTCATGGAGGAATTTGGCCGCCAGTTTGAGGGCCGCAGGATAGCTTGCAAGGGGAAGGTTGACAACCTTCAGGACAATCTCACTCCTCAATGTATCAAGAATTCTCCGGGCCTCTTGGACCTTGTTCTCCCTCAAGAGGGCCTTGGCAGTGATGAGAGCCGTTTTGATCTCCTCGATGCTCCCTGGAAAGTCAACAACCTCGATGGCACTATCGATAGGAATGAGGGCCGGAGCGTTGGGAGCCGCCAAGACAACCTCCAACTTCCCTATGGCATCCTGGAGGAGCTTGATAGCCTGATCCTTATTTCCCTTATCCAGCTCTACAAGGACCTTCTGGGTGAGGGAGACGGCATCGACAGCCTCCTTGACAATCTTTACACCCTTCTGCTCCTTTTGAGCCGCTACCTTAGCCTCTGCAACAGCCTTTTTGGACTCAGCCTTGCTCGCCTCACTGGCAACAGCTCCACTAATGAGGAGCGACGCCGCTACAAGTGAGAGTAGTACTTTTTTCATAGCAACCTCCTTAAAAAGATTTGATTGAGATAATTTTAGTCTTTTGATGAAAAGTGTACAGCTACTTAAGTTGCAGTCGCTCGACCAACTTCGATATATTAGCTAAACGAAGTTTACGGCGCTCTACCTCCAGGGAACCATCTCTCTTGAGCTCCTGAATATGGCGGTTCACAACATGTCTGACGGTCCCTATCAGAGAGGCCAGCTCTTCGTGGGGAAGATCGTAGATGAGACGGAGTTTGGCACTCTTGGGATCAAAATGTTTGAGGAGGAGTTTGATAAAGCGGGTAGATGTGTCATGGAGACTCAGGTCTGTTGCCAGCTCCTCCAGGTTTCTCATCTCCGATGCGATGTAGTGGAAAATGAGTTTTCTGAATTCAGGATTGGAGTCTATCCACTCCCTCACCTTGTCGATAGGAACCCTGAGGGCCTTGGTATCCTCATAGGCGTGGGTTACAACTTCATGGGGCTTGTCGTCGAGGAGGACGATGACATCAAACATATCTCCCCGGGTGAGGATTTTGATGGTCTGTTCTTTGTTCCCCTCAAAATCGTACTGGTAAACCTTGATCCGCCCATCGATGATGAAATAGAAGTAGTGGATTGTATCTTCGTAGCTCATAGCGGGCATATTTTTGTAGAAGGTGATGATCTTCCCGAAGTGGTTTATATCCTCTATGATCTTGGGAGGGACTGCGGAGAAGAGCTCTATATTGTAATCCTGTTGCTCCATCAAAACTCCAATCCGTAGCTCCCAAAAGAGGCCATTTGGGGATTGGAGTAGCCGTATCGGCTGGCCCAACTCTGGAGGAGGAGTATATCGTTTTTGGGATCTATCCCCATGGGACAGACCTCTCCACACCGACCACAGAGGGTACAGTCCCAAATTCCATTCTCCACAATACGATCGATGTGTCCCCTCTTCTCCCCCTCCCGTTTATCGACGAGATACCTATAGACCCTAGTCAGGGTGAATGGGCCCAGAAAATGGGGGTTCGTCTCATATACAGGGCAACTACTGAAGCAACTTTCACAGAGTATACAGTCACTCTGCCGTTCTATGAGCCTCTCATCCTCTTCGCTCAGCGGAATCTCCTGGGGATCCATGAGGAAGGCTCCTCCCCGATCCAAGGTCTCCAGGGAGCTCTCCCTCTCCACAACAAGGTCTCGAATGACGGTAAGGACAGAGAGGGGCTCTACCCTATCTCCCTCTTGGACCCGTGTCATACAGGCCAATCTCTCCTCTCCATTGACCCGAAGGGCACAGCTTCCACAGACCCCACTCCGACACCCTCTAGAGAAGGTGAGGGTCGGATCGACCTCCTCCTTGAGGGTAATGAGATTGTCCAGGAGAGTTTTCTCCGGATCTACCTTATACTGGACAAAGGTTGAGGGGGAGTCTTGATCTCGATGGTAACGCCTGATCTCAATTACCATAAGGGAACCTCATCTCCTCTCTTTCGCTCTCACTATGATACAGAAAGATAGTTTTGGCCACAATTAAGAGACTCTTTTGAAATCTAGATACAGCACTCCATTATCTTTCCACAGAGTAGAGTGGGCCTGGAAATCTCTATCCTCTTCGGGATAATCCCTCCGATAGTGGGCTCCCCTACTCTCTCTGCGCCCCTTCATAGCCGTGAGGGCCGCCTCTGCCACATCCAACATGTTCCTATACTCCAGGAAGGCGACAAGATCTGTATTGTAGAGACGGCTTCCATCTCCTATCCCCTTGGAGGGGAGCTCTTCTTGGCACTGTCTGACCTTTGCAAGGGCTCCATCCAACTCCCCCTCCTCCCGAACAATTCCCCCTTTTCTATAGAGAAGCTCCTGAACCTCTCCCATCTCCCGATAGATACTCTCTCCTTCTCCGGAGCGGGCTAAAAGGGTTTCGATGAGGTGGCGATCCCTTTCGGTCTCTTCATACTCTCTCTCACCTCCAGATCCTTCGACCTCACTTGCCCTCTCTCCTGCCCTTCTCCCGAAGACGACACCCTCCATGAGAGAGTTTCCTCCCAACCTGTTGGCTCCGTGGACCCCTGTGCTGGCAACCTCCCCAACTCCAAAAAGGTTGGGAATGGAGCTCCTCAACTCCAAGTCAACCTCTATTCCTCCCATCGTATAATGGGCTACAGGTCTTATCGGAATAGGCTCCTTCAAGGGGTCCACACCCCCATGGAGACGGGCTAACCGATACTCCTGGGGGAGTTCGGAGAGTATAAAATCCTCTCCGAGATGGGTTATATCGAGATAGACCTTCTTACCCATCTCCAGCTGTTCATAGATCGCCCTGGCCAGCCGATCCCTAGTTGTGAGCTCATCGACAAACCGCTCCCCATCTCCATTGATAATCTTCCCTCCAGCTCCTCGGGCCGCCTCAGAGATGAGGAGGGAGTTCTGGACGAGGGCGGTAGGATGAAACTGGACAAACTCCATATCCCGCAACTTTGCCCCAGCCCTGAGGACAGCGGCTATTCCATCTCCCACCATACCGTGGCTGTTTGTACTGAATTTTCCATAGATCCCGGCATACCCTCCAGTAGCCACCACAACAGCCGAACCGAGGAGCTGGCGGACCGATCCCTCTCCAATATCGAGGAGAGTTACCCCCCTGGCCTCTCCCCCCTCAACGATACAGCTGAGGAGAAAGTGGTTATTGAGAAAGTGGACCCCCCTCTTTCGGGCATGATCGTAGAGGGTATGGAGCAGTTTGAGCCCCGTATAGTCCTGGGCGTAACAGGCCCGGGCTACGGGAACACCCCCCAATCTCCTCTGGGCGATTCTATTCCCATGGCGACTGAAGGGCATACCCAGCCTCTCCAGCCACTGGATGGCCTCAATACTGCGGTGTGCAAGGAGATGGACCGCCTCCCTCTCTCCGATCCCCTTTCCAGCTTTGAGGGTATCTTCCTCGTACCGCTCCGGACTATCTCCAGGAGAGAGGGGGGCGTTCATACCCCCTTGAGCCATGGCTGTCTGGGCCTGGGTCGGGTATCCTTTGGCCACGACGACCACCCTCCGCCCCAACTCTCTCCCCCGAATGGCGGCACTCAGTCCGGCGACACCGCTCCCGACGACGATGAGGTCCCAAATCATTGGAGAACAATATCGATGATCTTATTGCCGTCCAGTATGAGTTTCACCCGATCTCCGGCCCTGAAATAGTGGGTCCTGTCAGTTTTGATAACGGTGGTGATAACCCGTCCATCTTCCAGTCTGATTCTCAATTGCTGGCCCTCTGTAGCTGTATTGGCACCCAGAAGGGAGCCCAAGAGCCCCCCTCCGACAGCGGCCGCCACATTTCCTTTCCCCTTTCCGAACTGGGACCCTATAATCAACCCTATGATCCCTCCTACAGCGGCTCCTCCCTCTCCGGCCTTGATCGTCACCCTCTGGGCCTCTAGAACAGTTCCGTATCGGGTCTCGTAGATCCGATTAGTGTCGGAAAATGTGTAGCCCCGGGAGGCACATCCACTGAAGAAGATGAGAAGCAGGGTAAAGATGAGATAGAGAGAGGTTCTCATGGAGTCTCCTTTACAAATCTATCGCTATCGATCTCTATGACGGTATGAACATTCCCCCGGGGGTTGAAATCGGCAGTCAGTCGGAGCCACCGGGGTTTGAGTTTTTCGTAGAGGGTGGTAAAGACCTCATTGGCACTATCCTCATGGGAGATATACCGGTTGCGGAAGGAGTTAATGTAGAGTTTGAGAGCCTTCAGCTCAACCACATATCTCTCCGGAATGTACTCCACCGTAAAAGTGGCATAGTCTGGATAGCCGCTCCGGGGACAGAGACAGCTGAACTCCGGAAGGGTGATAGTGATCTTGTAGGGACGGCTGTTGTTGTTGGGCCAGACCTCCAGATCCTTCTCCGGATTGAATTCGGTTATCTCCTTCTCTCCGTACCGCATTATCCCTCCTCCACAAATCTCTTGAAATTGGTGGCATCCATCGGGTGGGCTATAGCGTACCCCTGGAGATAATCGACCCCCAACTTGATGAACTCCTCCTTCTTATGGTCATCATCTACAAATTTTATCACACTCTTAATATCAAGGTGCTTGAAGGCGTTGATCCACGCTTGGAGGAGGAAGAAGTAGCGCCGATCGTCGCTATGTTTGGTGAAGAACTTATCGAAGTGGATGAAGTCAACCTCAATTACCTTGATATACTCGATGGAGGCGTTGCAGGAACCGAAGTTATCAAAGGCAAGTTTGAACCCCCTCTTTCTGTACTGCTGGAGTATGGAGCGGTAGAAACGGAGGTCCTTATAGATACTATTCTCGTAGAGCTCGATGACGAAGGAGCTCGTTGGAATATCACACTCCTCGAAGAGGGCGAAAAACCTCTGGCTGAAGAGTCGGTTCCTCACAGAGTAGGGGGAGATATTGAAGCTGTAGAAAATATCCTTGGGAAGGTTGTGCCGCTTAATTGTGTCCAAAATCTTTCTGGCCAGGGCGAGATCGAAATCGTTTTCCAAGCCCAATCTGTTGACTACAGGAACAAACTGGCTAGGATGGATAATATTGCCGTCATCATCGAGGAGCTTCACAATGACCTCTGCCAGATCGTATCTCCCGTTCCTCACATTGAGGGCGGGCTGGAAGTGGATGGAGATCTTCTCATTCTTGATAATATCGGCTATCGTCCTCTCAAACTCTGTAGCGTTCCGTTTCTTCTCCCTCGCTATACTCTCCCGTTTGGAATCCCTCTTACACCGCCCTTTACAGTAGTAGAGCTCCTCGTAGAGGTGGTCAATGATCCTCTTCACCTCCTCTTCCTCTTCCAGCTTCCCGTAGGTGGCGAAGAGTTTCACCTCAATATTGTCTATGAAGCTGTTGTCGTAGAGTTTCAAAAATTCCTCTACCAGCTCCTTCACCTTCTCCTCATCCCCTTCAACGGCGATGAGGAAATCTCCCCCCTTAAATCTCCCTATTGGAACCTCTTTTCCCAGATGCTCTTCAAAGAAGAGATCGATGAGGGCCGCAAATTTCCTGAGAATTCTATCTCCATTCTCTATCCCGTAACGCTCGTTTATCTCCTTTATGTTGTCTATGGAGATGAGGATCAGATAGTTTCCCTTGAAGTTGGGAAGCATATCGAGAAAATATTTCCTCGTAAAAGCCCCACTGATCTCATCGACAACCTTCTCTCTCACTTTGGAGAAGAACATGTAGTAGAGATAGTAAACTGAAGCCAGGAGGCCGAGGAGAAGAATGATGAGGTTGTAGATAAATGGCCGATCCTCCAAAAAAATGACTGCCGCCAAAAGGATGATGAGGAGAACAATCGGTACCGTCGTACGGAGGGTGAAGAAAAACTTGTTCCGGGTATCTTGCTTGAGGGAATACATCATATATCCAAATGTTTCACATCTTTGGCATGCTCTTCAATATACCGCTTCCTGGGCTCAACCTCATCACCCATAAAGAGGCTGAATATGAAGCTGGCATGCTCTGCATTATCGACGGTCACTCGAAGGAGACGGCGGTTTTGAGGATCCATAGTTGTTTCCCAAAGTTGCTCTGGATTCATCTCTCCAAGTCCTTTATAACGCTGAATATAGGCCCCCTTTCTGGCGGCCCTCTCTACCTCTTCCAAAACCTCCAGGGGATCCTCCCCCTCCATGCCTGGAGGGATTCGGTCCCTCACCTTCTCGTAGATGTAGATCGCCTCCACATAGTAGGGATTGGTGAAGAGCTCTTCATTGATGACTATCTCTTCAAGCCCCTCGGTGGTCTGGACAAAGAGGTTGATAGAGTTCCCCTCTATCTCGCTGTTGAGGATAGTGGACCCTTTCTCCACGAGAAACCTCTCAATCTCTCCGTAGAGAGAGTCTATAGGAAGGGCGGCGAGCTCCCTCCTCTCTATGAGGTAACGGACCACATCGATGAGGGAGTAGCGCTTTTCCAGCTCTTTCAGAACCATACGGTAGTGGGCTACCAGTTTGAGGAAATCTATAAGATCGTAACGACCGATCTCCACCCTCTTCAGGAGGGTATCGACACCGTTCTCAATGAGGAACTGGGCAAGCTCGGTCTCATCCTTGAGATAGACCTCCCTCTTCCCCTTTTTGTACCGATAGAGGGGAGGCTGAGCCATGTAGAGATACCCTTTCTCCACAACCTTTGGGAGGAAACGGAAGAAGAAGGTGAGGAGAAGGGTCTGAATATGGCTCCCATCCACATCTGCGTCGGTCATGATAATTATCTTGTGATAGCGGAGCTTGCTCTCATCAAAATCCTCTCCAATTCCACATCCGAGGGCGGTGATTATATTCCTGATCTCCTCCGACTTGAGGACCTTGTCTATCCGAGCCTTCTCCACATTGAGGATCTTTCCCTTGAGGGGGAGAATGGCTTGAAAGAGGCGATCCCTCCCCTGTTTGGCGCTCCCTCCTGCACTATCCCCCTCTACGAGGAAGAGCTCGCTGATAGAGGGATCTCTGCTCTGGCACTCTGCCAACTTCCCAGGGAGAGTTCCGACTCCCATACTATCCTTCCGTCTGACGAGCTCCCGTGCCTTTTTGGCCGCCTCTCTCCCCCTCGCCGCCGCAAGGGCCTTTGCCATGATAGCTTTGGCATCGATGGGGTTCTCTTCAAAGTACTTGCTCAACTTTTCATAAGTCAGCTTCTGGACAATGGGACGGACATAGCTGGATCCCAACTTTCCTTTGGTCTGCCCCTCAAATTGGGGCTCGGGAACCTTGACGCTCACAACGGCTACCAGCCCCTCCCGAACATCCTCTCCTGTGATCTTTATGGACCGCTCTTTCACGCTGGCATTCTGGGCGATATAGTTGGAGATAGCCCTTGTCAATCCCGCCCTGAAGCCGCTCTCGTGGGTTCCACCCTCCGGAGTTCTGATATTGTTGACAAAACTCAAGAGCCTCTCATCAAACCCCTCGTTGTAGAGGAGAGCTACATCGACCTCTACATCTTCTACCCTATCGGAGAAGGAGATAGCCTTTGTGATAGGTTCCCTCGGACTTATATCTGTGACAAATTGGCTCAACCCTCCCTCGAAGTGGTAGACCTCCTTCCTCCCTACCCGCTCATCTTTGAAAGTGATTGTGATGTTGGGGTTGAGATAGGCCAGTTCCCGAAATCTCTTGGCGAGAATCTCGAAATTGAACTCCGTTGTCTCAAATATCTCATCGTCGGGCCAGAACTCTATTGTCGTCCCCGTCCTGTTGGTCTCCCCAATAACGACAAGGTCTGTAATGGGGATTCCCCGCTCAAACTCCTGTCTCCAGATCTTCCCATCCCTTTTGATCGTCATGATAAGCTTTTTTGAGAGGGCGTTGACAACGGAGACGCCGACCCCATGGAGTCCACCACTCACCTTATAGGCGCTATCCCCTCCAAATTTTCCCCCTGCATGGAGGACAGTCAGGACGACGGTGGCGGCTGGTATCTTCTCTGTTGGGTGAATATCGACCGGGATCCCCCGCCCATTGTCGCTGATCCGGGCACTCCCCTCTTTAGTCAGAGTCACATCTATTCTGTTGCAGTACCCGGCCATCGCCTCATCTATAGCGTTATCGACTACCTCGTAGATGAGATGGTGGAGGCCCCGTGTACTTGTATCTCCGATGTACATTCCGGGCCGTTTCCGAACTGCTTCGAGCCCCTTCAGGACCCGTATCTTCTCGGCGCTGTAACCGCTCATCGCTCTCCTTATCCTCTTTCTGTGGGATCGATTATATCACAATAGGCATAATGATTGTGATGAAGTTTCCGCTCTTCAATTCAAAGGGAATATCTGCCTCATTGATCCCCATTTCGAAGCTCTCTTCCTCTATCTGGGCCAGAAAATCCAGGAGATACCTGCTGTTGAGGGCCATTGTGAACTCTTCCGTGAAGGGGGTCTCCACCTCTATCTCCGTCTGGGCTTCAATATTGTCGTCACTCAAATTCTTGAAAATAATCCTTTTAGGGAGGAATGTGAGCTGAATCTCGCTGGAAATGATGGTGATCTGTCTGATGGCCTCCACCATCTTCCCTTTGGGGAGCTGGAGGGTATATCTGAGGCTTTGGGGGATGATCCTCTCATAGTCTGGGTATCGCCCGTTGATGAGGCGGCTGAAGAAGAGGTACTCCCGATTGGTGATGATGATCTCCCTCTCGTTGTAGAAGATGGTGAGGTCGTCGAAGAAGATCTTCTGGATCTCGTTGATGGCCTTTTTGGGGATGATGAGGTGGAGTTTCCTGTCTAGTTCCTTGGGAATGGAGATGAGGGCCAATCTCTTGGTATCTGTTGCGACGAAGTTGATCCTATCCCCCTTAATGTCTATAAGGGCACCGTTCAGTTCAAATTTGGGATTGTTGCTGTCTATTGCAGGTGCTATCTTTCTGAGGGAGTCTATAAATGTTCTGCTGGGAAGTTCTATTCTTGCCAGATCTTTCACTGAAGGGAATTGAGGAAACTCTTCAGGATTGAACATTGGGAGTTTGAACTTCGATCTATTCTGGGTAATGACAAGGTGGTCATCTTCCCTTTGGAGAGTGATCTCTCCCTCCTTAAGAATTCTCACAATATCCAGGAGTTTCTTTCCATTAGCTGTGACTTTACCCTCCTGGGCTATTTCGACATCCCCTGTCCTACTCTCTAAACCGCTCTCATAATCTGTAGCCTTGATCTCCAGCTCCTCCCCTGTTGCGTTGAGGTAGATGTGGGAGGTGATCTGGCTCATATCCTTCTTTTCCAGGAAGGGTTGCATCTGGCTCAGAATCTGTTCCAACAGTGTCTTTTTGATGGTAATTTTCATTCTCTTCTCCCCAAATGAACTTTTTTTTATTCTAATCTTTTTCCCTTTATTATTATATAAATATATTAGTAGTAGTAGTAGTTTCCTGTGAATTGTGTGAAAAATTAGCGCCGAAGCCGATTTTTTGGGAAAAGTCGATGTGAAAATTTATGTGAATAACTTCGAAGTTATTCACATTTATTCACATTGCTCTTGACCTTGTGCTCCAGTTCTTCTATCATGAGTCTGAATTTTGGGTCCTTTTTGATCTGCTCTTTCACCTTTTTCATAGCGTGGCTCACAGAGGTGTGATCTTTCATTCCAAAGAATTGGGCTAGGGCGGGCATAGAGTTGGGAGTTAAATTGCGGGCCAGGTAGATCACAATACGGCGGGCGCTCACAACCCTTCGACTTCGGCTCTTACTCCTGATCTCGCTGGGTTTGATATTGAGTTCAGCCGCTACAATCTGGACAATATCTTTGAGCTGGATACTTTTCTGCCACTCCTTCCGCTGTTCCGATATGACGCTCTTGACCAGATCGAGTGTGATCTTCTGGTTGACAAGGGTGGAGTAGGCGTTGAGTTTATTGATAACTCCTTCAATCTCCCGAATGTTACTATCCATATTGGTAGCAATATAGTTGATAATCTCGTTATCCAGCTCTATTTTGTTGAGTTCGCACTTCTTTTTGATAATGGCTATCTTCGTCTCCAGCTCTGGAGGTTGAATATCTGCAATCAATCCCCACTCGAAGCGGCTCTTCAATCTATCTTCCAGTCCCACAATCTCTTTGGGATGTTTATCACTTGTGAGGACTATCTGTTTCTCGGCATTGTGGAGCTCATTGAATGTGTGGAAAAACTCCTCCTGGGTCCTCTCCTTCCCACTGAGGAATTGGACATCGTCTATGAGGAGAATGTCGCACTCCCGATACTTATCCCGGAACCGCTCGATGGTCTGATTTCTCAGATGGTCGGTAAAATCGTTCATGAACTGTTCGATTGTTACATAGATAACGACCCGTCCCCTCTGGAGGTTATAATTGCCGATTGCATGGAGGAGATGGGTCTTCCCGAGCCCCACACCTCCATAGATGAAGAGGGGGTTATAGACTTTCCCGGGCCGCTCCGCCACACTCAGGGAGGCTGTGTAGGCAAATTGGTTAGAACTACCGACGACAAAGTTTTCAAAGGTATAGGTCGGATTGATCTTTGTACTGCACCTTTCGGTATGGGTTTCTGAAGTTTTCTGGTGTTCATCTGGAGGGGTCTGGGAGGGGAGGGCGGGAACTATCTCGACTCTCGTCTCCCTTCCTGTCTTGAGTTCAAAGAGCTGGGCAAGTTTTTTGCCATACTTTGTCTTGATCCATTTTGCGAGGAGGATGTTAGGAGCTGTGAAGATAATGTGATCTATCTTCGACTGCTCTCCATCGAAACGGAGGTTTCTGATAAAATGGTCATACTCCTCTTTGGGGATCTCTTCTCTCAATCTCTCCAGTACCTCTTGCACGATCATCTCTTCCCCTTTCATGTGAAAATTATATCATCGATGGTGAATATGTGAATAGCCTACCCTGTGAATATGTGAAAAAAGGGTATTTTTAGTCCTCCAGATTCGCTAAAATTCGGGAGTTCTCTCTCTTCTGGGGAGATGTGAAAAAGATGTGAATTTTATGTGAAGAGAGGGTGGAGAATGTATATTTTAGGGATCGATCCAGGGAGCAGGAATATCGGTTATGGAATTATCTCCCTTGAACATTCGAGACTCTCCCTTGTAGAAGCGGGGCTCATTAAGATAAGGGGCGGAGAGTTCCAGGATCAGATTGGAGAGATGGTAGAAGGTTTTGATCTCCTCTTCAGAGAGTTTCCAATAGATCAGGTTGCTATGGAGGATATATTCTACGCCTACAACCCCAAAACAGTCCTCAAACTCGCCCAATTCAGGGGAGCTATTGCGTTGAGAATTATCCAGCTCCACGGCCCTTTCAGTGAGTATAACCCTCTCCAGGTAAAACAGGCCATTACAGGTACAGGAAGGGCCACGAAGAGACAGGTCTCCTACATGGTTGCCAAGATTCTCGGCGTCAGAGGGGAGGTGAAACCCCTCGATATAACCGATGCTCTAGCTGTGGCCGTCACCCACGCCCAGAGGGTAAGATTAAAAGGTTACCCCTAGTCTCACAATTGTCTTGGTGTCGGTCTTTTTGAAACCTGCAGGGGGGAGATTGTCATAGGTAACCTGTTCTTCGAGGACGGCGTGGACAGAGTTTGTCAGATTGAACTTGAGACCCAGGGTTCCCTTGATTTCATAGTTATCTCCCCAATCTTCGAAGCCTTCGTTGGCTCTAATGGAGCCGTAGAGGAGACTCAATTCATTGAGTTTGTTGGTGTAGTCTATCTGTTGGAGGAGAGATGCAAAGGTGTCGGTCGATGTTTCGTCGGCAAAGTCTAGGACATTGTATCCAACTCCCAGTTTAAGTTTTAAACTGGATCTCTCATCTTTATAGACCTCTTTTCCCGCTCCAAGGCCGAATTCATATTTTCCATCGTAGTTTTTGAAGTCTGGATTCCTGAGCCAATCAAATGTGAAATATCCGAGCCATCCATTGTAGATAAACTGTTCCAGGGAGAGGGATGAGGTGTACTCTTCATTACTTTTGACATCGTCATTTTCGGCATAGAAGGCACTCAAGGAGAATTTGAGATCGAGGGGCTGGCTGTTGTAGCCTGTAGTTTTATAGAGGAGACCATATTTCCCATTTACGTTTGTTGTTTTGCTGTTTCCCGTTGTGTTCGTGAAGCCGAGATCTATACTCTGTTGAAGATTGGATCCTCCAAAGAGTGTCAGCATTGCGGCTAGGGAGAGGACTAACTGTCTCATTTTTCTTCCTTTGGTGTGAGATAGGGATGAAAGAGGTATTTGTGATCCTCTGGGAGGGCATCGAATACGGCGTATGCCAAATTTCTCATCTCCCAGAGAGCCGATGGGGAACTTCTGAGGCTCAGAAAATTCTGGAGACTCCTCCCGTTAATTGTCCATGTGAGCTCGCTCTTGTAGCATTCTGGAAGGGCATATTTGGCAAAGTCATTTGAGATTCCGGCAACCAGAAGTTGCCGTAGCCTTTCGAGGGCTTCGACACTCGCTCTGTCCACCCTCTCATCGCCTGTGAGAACGATAAACTCCTCTGCTCTCTTGAGGTCTCCATCTTGGAAGGGGGGTTCCTTTTTCAACTCCTTCAATGTATATCGTGTCGATTTCACACTGAGGGAGGCAATACGGTGGCGAGCGAGCTCTTGGAGGAGGGCTCTACTGATCCCTCGAATGTAGAAGGTATAGACCAGATGTTCAAGGGTGGAGGAGTGTTTATATTTGTTTCCGACCCGATCTATGAGCTCTCGATCCCTTGGCCCCCCTCTATCTCCTTTATCGAAACTCTGCCAACAGGTCCGAATTGCGTGGGCCACAACTGTAAGGGGGGTGTAGTGGAGGAGCTCCACATCCATAATTTCCCTTTATACTGGAAGTGAGCCCATATTATAGCAAAAAAAGAGCTCTATCGAGGGAAAAAGAAGGGATCTACAGTATGGTGATAGTAGTGGCCGTCAACTTTCAACCAGAGGTCTTTAAGAGTTGCGTTAAGATCCGGAAAGACAACTAACATCGTTGACTCATAGAGATCAGGATCTCTCTCTTCCAGCTTGACAAGAACAATCTTTTTGATCGGTTTAAACCCCTTGTAGTAGGCCGCATACTTTTCATAGGAATAGAGATAGCGGAATGATGGAGATTCCATTTTGTAGAGCTCGGGGAGATCTTTTTCCTGGAGAGTGCTGTAGAAGGAGAGGATGGTTTTTTTCAACTTCTCATCTTGAACATGTGAAAAGCTTCTCTGATCATAAGGAATGGTGATCCTCTGCCCGCACCCTATGAGAAGAAAAAGGATTATTATTAAAGAAGAAGGGAAGGAGAAATTA